>DVLP01000426.1 GCA_018715445.1 Candidatus Avipropionibacterium avicola
CGCAGCGGGCGAACCGTCGCCTCAGGTCAGCATCCACCGTGGCCTCCTCAGGACTCAGGACTCAGGACCCAGAAACTCAGGCTCAGGACTCGGGCACCGAGACCGCAGCCAGCAATCGTGCGGAACCGGGAGCGACCGCCACCTCATCGGTGAGTTCCTCCCCGGTGACCAGGTCACGGACGACGCCCGCCACGGGACACGTCAGCAACTGGGTGCCGGCGTTGTGGACCAGGCGGTAGCCGATGCCGTCGACGCCCCGTACGCTCACCTGCCGCAGTCCGTCCGAGCCGATCTGGCCCCCGCTGGCCTGCTCACAGAGGCTCCGGGTGGTCTGGGAATCGACGTCGGACAACACGGCAAAGCCGATGTCCAGCAGTGTCGAGCCCGGATCGACCGGGCGGGTGCTCGGGTCGTGGCCGAAGCACACCTGGTCGACGTGCAGCGACCGCTGCGGACCGCCGCGACGCTGGGTCACCCGATCCACGACGAGCTGGTCCGCTCCGTGGATCCCGACGACGCCGATCCGCCCGTCCACCACGGTCCAGCGCTGGCCCAGCTCGACCACACCGTCCTGCTGCGCCGGACTGTCCAGCACGGTCGGACCCTGGGCATCCACGTACTCACGGGAGAAGTCGTTGAACAGGTCGTTCGGGACGTTCAGGTGCAGGCCCTTGACCGAAGCCACGTACGGTCGCCAGTCCTGCACCCGGACCAGTTGCAGCCCGAGCAGCGTCGCCCCGTCCGGCAGCGCCGCGACCGCCACCAGGCTTTCGCCGGCGTCGGTCCCGCTCCAGCCCTCGGCCAGGGTGAGCTTGGTGCCCTCGATGGTGCGGCCCCAGGTGAGGAAGCCACCGTCGAAGGGTTGGGTGCTGCAGTCGTCGACCCGGCGGGCCGGCGTCGCGCTGGCCAGCGGGTCCCCGACGAAGGTGATCGCCGGTGACAGGTTCAACGACCACTCGGCCAGGTGCCCGTCGTCCGGCGGCTGGCACATCACCTGCAGGCCGCCGAACCCACGCCAGGCCGCCGACGCCAGCCGTCGCCGGCTGCGGTGGGTGACGACCCCGTGCGTGCGATCGTGCCAGTGCCCGGCCACCGACTCCTCGAAGTCGCCCGCCTCGACAACCGACCCCGCCCCCGACACGGACTCGGACTCGGCCCCGGACCCGGCTCCGTGCGATCCGCTCCCCAGCTGGGATCGGTAGGCCTGGGCCATCGCGACGGACACGGCCCGGTCCGACTCCAACCGGGTGTAGTAGTACGGGCTGGCCTCGGCCAACTCGTTGAGCCGTCGGCCGTAGAAGCTGCCGTCGCCGTTGAACCGGGCCTCTTGGGCCACCAGCTCCAGTTGGGCATCCAGCAGGTCCAGCGCATGCGGATCACCGAGGTGGTCGGCGGCGTAGACCAGGGTCGGCAACAGGTACTCCTGGCAGTACGCGTAGCGCACCCGGCTGTCGCCCCCGACGCGGGCGAGCCGGCCGTCGGCGAAGGTGACCCGCTTGATCGCCTGCCACAGCTCGGCCTGGTGAAGGTGGAGTGACTCGGGTGCCTGCTGGCCGTTCGCCGCCATGTCGAAGTGCAGGATGGCGGCGTGGCTGGCGCAGATCACCATGTAGCCGAGGTTGAGATAGCCGTGGTGGTCCAACGCATAGTCGTCGAAGAAGTTCGCCCCGCGGTGCAGGTCGGCGACCCGGTGGCCGTCGAGCACCTGGTCGGAGTCGGCATCGGCGCTGACGCTCACGCCGTTGACCATGAACTCGATCGCCTTCTCGCGCCACTGCTCTGCGCGGGGATGGTCAGGTTGGCGGGCGGCGGTGCGCCACAGCAGGGATCCGTTCCACAGGTTGGATTCGGGCACATTGCGCCCTGAGGAGGCCCACTGCCCGGCGACCACGCCATGCTGGTCCCCACGCTGGTGCTCAACGGCCAGCCAGTCCGCCTCGCTGGCCAACATTCGTTCCAGGTCGGCTCGGTCCTGCTCGCCCAGCTGGTCACCGAGGCGGTCCAGCGCGAACATCATCCGCTCGATCCCGAGCACGCTGATCCAGGTGTGGCCCCACTGACTGGCGTCGACGGCCCGATCCGGCCCACTGAGGTGGGTGCGGGTGCTGTACCGCAGCGCGGCCACTGCCCGGTCGAGTGCCCACTGCTGGTCGACCCCGGGCACGGCACCGGAGGCAAGGTGGGCCAGCGTCCCCAAGTACTTCTGGTTGGTCTGCACCCCCCAGGCGTTGTAGCCGGTGCCGAAGTGGCCCACTCCCGGCTCGACCTCGTACCAGTGGCGTTCGGCCCACTGGGCCCACTCGCTCAGGAGCCGCTCACTCGGGTTGGTCATCATTGGCCTTCCTGCTTGGGGTGAGGTGCCCACGGGCGGGCATCCAGCCGGCGTCAGCACCCGGGACACGACATCCGTCGGCCCCGGGTCCCGGTCTCAGTCTCGGGTATAGAGTTTCGCTCTCGGTCTCAGGCAGAGATCACCAGGACCAGGTCCCCACCTTCGACCTGCTGGACCTTCGACAGGGCCAACCGCTCGACGGTGCCGGCCACCGGTGCGGTGATCGCCGCCTCCATCTTCATCGCCTCGATCGTGGCCACGGTCGCTCCGGCCTCGACGGTGTCGCCCTCGGCGACCGAGACCGTCACCACACCCGCGAAGGGAGCGGCGACATGGCCCGGCTTGGACTTGTCGGCCTTCTCGGCTGCGACGCTGTCCACCTCGATCGACTTGTCGCGGACCCGGATCGGGCGGAGCTGACCGTTGAGGTGGCACATCACGGTGCGCATGCCCTTCTCGTCGGCCTCGCTGATCGCCTCGAGGCCGATGATCAGGTTCACCCCGCGGCCCAGCCGCACCGACCGCTCCTCGCCGGCGACGAAGCCGTACAGGTAGTCGAGGGTGTCCAGGCGTCCGACCTCGCCGTACTCGTCGTGGGCGGTCTGGAAGTCCTTGGTCGGGCCGGGGAAGAGCAACCGGTTCAGGGTGTTGCGACGCACCGTCCCGGCCTCGGCCAGTCCGGCCGCGTCCTCCTCGGGGAGTTTCTCCTCACGGATCGGCACCGTCCGCCCCGCCAACACCTTGGTACGGAAGGGCTCGGGCCAGCCACCGGCCGGCTCACCCAGCTCGCCGGCGACGAAGCCGATCACCGAGTCCGGGATGTCGAACTTCGACGGATCCTCCTCGAACTCGGCCGGGTCGGCTCCGACCGCCACCAGGTGCAGGGCGAGGTCGCCGACCACCTTCGACGACGGCGTGACCTTGGTCGGCCGTCCCAGGATCTTGTCGGCCGCGGAGTACATCGCCTCGATCTGCTCGAAACGGTCCCCCAGCCCCAGCGCGATCGCCTGCTGACGCAGGTTGGACAGCTGTCCACCGGGGATCTCGTGGTCGTAGACCCGACCGGTCGGGCTGGGCAGTCCGGACTCGAAGGGCCGGTACACATTGCGCACGGCCTCCCAGTACGGCTCCAGGTCCATCACCGCACGCAGGTCGAGCGAGGTCTCGCGCTCGGTGTGGTCGGTCGCCGCCACCAGCGCCGATGCCGGCGGCTGGGAGGTGGTGGCCGCCATCGAGGCGCTGGCCACGTCCACCGCGTCCACCCCGGCACCGATCGCCGAGGTCAGCGTGGCGAGCTGGCCGCCGGCGGTGTCATGGGTGTGCAGGTGGACCGGCAGGTCGAACCGGTCCCGCAGCGCGCCGACCAGCGTGGCCGCCGCCGCCGGGCGCAGCAGACCGGCCATGTCCTTGATCGCCAGCACGTGGGCACCGGCGTCGACGATCTTCTCGGCCAACCGCAGGTAGTAGTCGAGTGTGTAGACCTTCTCATCGGGGTCCGACAGGTCGCTGGTGTAGCACAGGGCGACCTCGGCGACGGTGGTGCCGGTCTCCAGCACCGCATCGATCGCCGGGCGCATCTGCTCGACGTCGTTGAGGGCGTCGAAGATCCGGAAGATGTCGATCCCGGTCTCGGCGGCCTCGGCCACGAAGGCGCTGGTCACCTCGGTCGGGTACGGCGTGTAGCCCACGGTGTTGCGGCCCCGCAGCAGCATCTGCAGGCAGAGGTTGGGCATCGCCTGACGCAACGCGGCCAAGCGGTCCCACGGGTCCTCGCTGAGGAAGCGCAGCGCGACGTCGTAGGTCGCACCACCCCAGCACTCGACGCTCAGCAGGCCGGGCGTGGTCCGTGCCACGTACGGGGCGACCTTCAGCAGGTCCTTGGTCCGCACCCGGGTGGCCAGCAGCGACTGGTGGGCGTCACGGAAGGTGGTGTCGGTGACCTCCACGCCGGTCCGTGAGCGCAGGTCGGCGGCGAAGCCGGTCGGGCCGAGCTCGAGGAGTCGCTGACGCGAGCCGTCCGGCGGGTCCACCGACAGGTCGACCTCGGGCAGCTTCGCGCTGGGCTCCAGATCGGTCGGCCGCTCGCCCCAGGGCTTGTTGACCGTGACGTCGGCGACCCACTGCAGCAGCTTGGTGCCGCGGTCGGCCGGAATGCGAGCGGTCAGCAGCTCGGGCCGGGTCTCGATGAAGTCGGTCGCGACATGGCCGGCGACGAAGTCGGGATCGGAGAGCACCCCCTGCAGGAACGGGATGTTGGTGGACACACCACGGATCCGGAACTCCGCCAGCGCGCGCTGGGCCCGGGCGATGGCTGCCTCGAAGGTGCGGCCACGACAGGTCAGCTTGACGAGCATCGAGTCGAAGTGGGCCGAGATCTGCGCACCGGTGGCCGCCGTACCGCCGTCGAGGCGGACACCGGCGCCACCGGCGGAGCGGTAGGCCGTGATGGTCCCGGTGTCGGGCCGGAAGCCGTTGGCGGGGTCCTCGGTGGTGATCCGGCACTGCAGCGCCGCGCCGTTGATCCGGACCACGTCCTGCGACAGGCCCAGCTCGTCGAGGGTCTGTCCCGCGGCGATCCGCATCTGGGACTGGACCAGGTCGACGTCGGTGATCTCCTCGGTGACGGTGTGCTCGACCTGGATGCGCGGGTTCATCTCGATGAACACGTGCTCCCCGGCCCGCTCCCCCTCGGTCTCGACCAGGAACTCCACGGTCCCGGCGCAGGAGTAGTTCAGCGACTGGGCGAACTTGACCGCGTCACCACACAGGGCGGCCCGCAGCTCGTCGGAGATGTTCGGGGCCGGGGCGATCTCGACGACCTTCTGGTGACGCCGCTGGATCGAGCAGTCACGCTCGAACAGGTGCATCACGTTCCCGGCGCTGTCGGCGAGGATCTGGACCTCGATGTGGCGCGGACGCCGTACGGCCTGCTCGATGAAGACGGTGGCGTCGCCGAAGGCGCTGTCGGCCTCGCGCATCGCCTGCTCCAGGGATTCCCGCAGCTGGTCGGGCTCGTCCACCCGGCGCATGCCGCGCCCGCCTCCACCGGCGACGGCCTTCACGAAGACCGGGAAGCCGATCTCCTCGGCCTGGGCGATCAGTCCCTCGACATCGGTGGACGGTTCGGTCGAGGCCAGGGTGGGGATGCCCGCCTTCTTGGCCGCGGCCAGGGCATGGACCTTGTGACCGGCCAGCTCCAGCACCTCGGGCGGCGGGCCGACGAAAGTGATCCCGGCATCGGCACAGGCCTGCGCCAGCTCGGGGTTCTCGCTGAGGAAGCCGTAGCCGGGATAGACCGCATCGGCACCGGACTCCTTGGCGGCGCGGATGATCTCCTCGACGTCCAGGTAGGCGCGGACCGGGTGGCCCTTCTCACCGATCAGGTACGCCTCGTCCGCCTTGATCCGGTGGACGGCATTGCGGTCCTCCCAGGGGTAGACCGCGACCGTACGTGCGCCGAGCTCGTACGCCGCACGGAACGCGCGGACGGCGATCTCACCTCGATTGGCAACCAGAACCTTGGAGAACATGGGCCAGAGGTTACCGTCCTGACCCGACACGATCGCAGGCCAGCCGTCAGGTGGTCCGCTCTGGACGCCCCCCGAGCTCGTCGAGGGGTCGTTCTCCCGCCCCACACCTGCCCCGTACGGCTCCGTACGACTCCGTACGACTCCGTACGACTCCGCACGGCTCGTACGGCGGCAGGACCTCAACCCTGGTGGTGGCGCCCTGCGCCGAGCCGATGACGGCTGACCACATGGTGGACCGCCCGGTGCCGCGGTCCGGCCCACTGCGACTCCACGAGATCGATCTGCTCCACCGGCCACGGTCCGAGCTCGACGGTGTCGAAGACCCGCACCCAGCGCAGGGCCGAGACCCCGCGACGCGAGCGGGCCATCGTCAGGTGCGGCACGAACCGCTGTCCATCGATCCGGACCCCCGCCCGACTGGCCGCCGTCCGGACCCGGGCCGCCAGTTCGTCCAACAGGGGTCCCTCGACGCCCGCCCACAGCACCTTGGCCGCATCGGGGTGTGGGAATGCCCCTGCCCCACGGATCCGCAGCTCCAGGGGGTCGGTCCGCTCGGCGAGGTCGGCGAGGTGGTCCTCCCACCGCTCCAGCTGGTGCTGTGAGACCTCACCGGCGAAGGCCAGGGTGAGGTGCCACTGCTCCGGTATCGTCCACGACCACTCGGCGGAGCGTTCCGTGCGGTGCAACGGATGTCGGTCGCTGTCACGGCGACTCTCGACGAACTCCTCCAACTGGTCCCTGAGGTGCCCGGGCAGCCCCAGGGCGACGAAGACACGCATCCCCGCCATTGTCGCCCACCGCACCGACGACGTCACCCCACAGGCCCGGTTGGTATGGCGTCGTGACCCCTTCGCGCCACCCGGTCACCACAACCAGTGATTCGGGCTACTTTGCCGCAGTGATTCAGGTTTCGTGGCGCGTCGACACGTGCCGACGAGGTAGGTTGCGTGATCGTGATTGCAACCAACGAGTTGGAACGCCGATACGTCGCGGCGGCCCTGCGCGCCTTTGCCCGGCGCGGATACTTCGGAACCACGATGAACCACATCGCTGAGGAGGCCGGCGTCAGCCAACCTCGGATCAGTCAGGTCTTCGACGGGAAACTGTCTGCCTACCTTGCGGCCAACGAGGTCGCCCTCGATGCTGTGATTGCCGCCTTCGAGCAGTGTCCGCCGGCCGAGACCTTCGACCCGGCCGCCGTCGGGCAGGGCTTCGTGACCCTGCTGCGGTCCGATCCCGACAAGATCCGCCTTGTGTTGCACAGTGTCAGTGCCGGCACCGGGGACCCGGCGATCGGCGCCGCGGCCCGGCAGTCGCTCGGCATCCTGTCCGAGATGCTCGTCAACCGCTACCACGCGACCCCGGACCAGGCGCGCGACTTCCTCGCACGCGGGCTGTTCAGCATCATCCTGATCGCAGCCGGGCTCCCGACCGAGGAGGCCACCCCCGCCCTCAGGGCCGTGGCACGGGTCACCCCGGGCGTTGACCCGGCCTGACCCACCCGTACTGCAGCCCACACGACGAAGCCCACCCCCTGGTGTCGAGGGGGTGGGCCTCGCCGTTGGTGGTACGACTCGGGCTCAGCCGGCCTGGACCAGGTCGAGCAGGATGCCCTGGATGAAGTAGATGACGAAGGCGATCGAGATCACCCACAGCAACGGGTGCACGGTGCGGACCTTGCCGCGCAGCACCTTCAGCAGCACCCAGACGATGAACCCGGCGCCCATGCCCGTGGTGATCGAGTAGGTGAACGGCATCAGGGCGATCGTCAGGAAGGCCGGCAGGGCGTCCTCGATGTCGTCCCAGTCAATCTTGGTGATCTGGCCCATCATCAGGAAGCCGACGAACAGCAGCACCGGCGAGGCGGCCTCCGACGGGACCATGTTGATGATCGGGGCGAAGAACATCGCGATCAGGAAGGCCACACCGGTCACGACCGAGGCCAGACCGGTACGGGCCCCGGCGGCCACACCCGAGGTGGACTCGACGAAGGCGGTGTTGCTGGAGACCGATCCCAGGCCACCGGCCGCGGCACCGAGCGAGTCGACGACCAGGATCGGGCTGAGGTGGGGCGGGTTGCCCTTGGAGTCGAGCAGGTTGCCCTCGGCCCCGACCGCCACCACGGTGCCCATGGTGTCGAAGAAGTCGGCCAGCATCAGCGCGAAGACCAGCAGCAGTGCGGTGATGATGAGCTTGGGGTCGGTGAACGCGCCGAACATGTCGACCCGCCCGATCAGGCCCAGGTCCGGGGTGTCGACGACGCCGTGGAAGGTCGGCACGTTGAGCATCCAGCCGGTCGGGTTGCCCGGGGAGTCGTCACTGGCGGGGATGAAGACGCCGACCTTGGCGACCGACTCGACGATCACCGCGGCGATCGTGGCGGCCAGGATCGACAGCAGCAGCGAGCCGCGCACCTTCAGCACCTGCAGCACGATCAGCACGATCAGGCCGAAGACGAAGATGGCCATCGGCCAGCCGCGCAGCGAGCCCGCGACGCCCATCTCGATCAGGCCGCCCCCGGTGCGCACGATGCCGGCATTGGCCAGGCCGACCAGCGCGACGAACATGCCGATGCCGACCGAGATCGCCGAGCGCAGCGACGGCGGCACGGCTCGGAACACGGCGGTGCGGAACCCGGTGAACACCAGCAGGGCGATGAAGATGCCCTCCCAGACCACCAGGGCCATCGCCTGTTCCCACGGGAACTGCGCGGCGACGGTGAAGGCGACCACGGCGTTCAGGCCCAGGCCGGTGGCCAGCGCGATCGGGAACCGTCCGATGACACCCATCAGGATGCTCATCACCCCGGCCACCAGGGCTGTTGCGGCGGCCACCATCGACTTCGACTGGGCCATCCCCTCCAGGTTCGGGGCGTCCGGGCTGCCACCGGGGATCCCGCCGAGAAAGTTGCCGAGCACGTCGGTCGCGGTCCCGATGATCAACGGGTTGAGCGCGAGGATGTAGGCCATCGCGAAGAAGGTGACCAGACCACCGATCACCTCCGTCGGGACGGTGGACCCCCGCTTGCTGATCTCGAACCAACGGTCGATCGGTCCGGACGAGGATTGCTGAGCCGCAGGCCGCCGTACGGCCTTGGGAGACTTGGACACCATGGGCGCACATCCTATGGGTTCGACGCCGCCCGTGGGGCCTCAGTCAAAGATCGTGGAATCGGTGTCCCAGTTGATGGTGTCCCAGACCGGTCCGGGGACCTCACGAGGACGCCGGTCGTCGACGACGTCGGAGTGCCCGCCGCAGCCGTGCTCGAGGTGGACCACCCGGCCGTCGGACGGGGAGTACTTGTTGGCGCAGACGCCGAACAGCGTGCCGAACGAGCCACGCAGCCGTACGAAGTAGCCGCAGCTCACACAGTGCCCGGGCGCCTGGTGGGCCATCGGGGTGTCCGGGCCACCGTCGGAGGTGAGCCAACGCTCCACGGCCTCGTCGCGGCCCTCGATCGAGAGCACCCGCTCCCGTCCCAGCCCGAGCTCGGCGACCACGGCTCGGGTCGCACTGGCCTCGGCCGGGTCGACATCGGCGGCATCCTCACCCCCGGTGTAGCCGGGCTCGAGGCGCGGGTCGTCGTCGGCGGTGGGCATGAGCGCCCCGGGCACCAGGTCGCCGGGACCGATCCGGTCCTCCCACGGCACCCACGGCTGGCCCAGCAGGGCGTCCGGTCCGGGGAGCAGGACGACCTCGTTGACGGTGACGTCCTTGGCCCGGGCGGCCCGGACAACGGTCACCGACCAGTGCCATCCGCGGTAGGCCAGGTCGGTCGAGGCGAAGCGGTGGGTGACGATGCGGTCGCCGTCAACGGTGTGGCCCAGGTGCTCACCGACGGTGCCGGTGGTCGCCTCGGTCTCGGTCGACGCCTCGGTGGGCTCCTCGGTCTCGGAGGACGCCTCGGTGGATGCCTCGGTCTCGGTGGGCACCTCGGTGACCGGCTCCGTGACGTCGGACTGGCGGTGGGGACCCCAGTCACCGGACTGGGCCACCGCGGCAGCCCGCGCCAGCTCGACCGCCTCGACGCAGGCGGGGTCCGCCTTGACGCGGGGCGCGCGAGACGTGCTGGGACGTTGTGCTGCCATGTCGCTCATTCTGTCACGGGGTGGAGGGATCGACGGTGTCGGGCGGTGCTCACCGCCCAGCTCGGTACGGTCGCAACTCGGTACCGCACAGCTCGGCCGCGCTTCAGAGCTCCAGCTCGTCGGCGACGGCCCGCAGCACCTGGGCCACCTTGGCGCCGGTGCGGCCATCGGGGTGGCGGTGACGGCGGTAGGTGTTGCCGACGCCGTCGAGCATCTTGATCAGGTCCTCGACGATCACCGCCATGGTCTCCGGCGACTTGCGCTGGGCCTTCGACAGCGACGGCGGCGCCTCGAGCAGGCGGAGTGAGAGGGCCTGCTCACCCTTGCGGCCCTCGATCACACCGAACTCGACCCGCTGGCCCGACTTGAGGGTCGCGACCCCGGCCGGCAGCGCCTGGGCGCGCACGTAGACATCGCCACCGTCGTCCTTGGTCAGGAAGCCGAAGCCCTTGTCGGCGTCGTAGAACCTCACCTTGCCAGTCGGCACAGTCAGACCTCATTCGGAACTCTTGGGGTGTGCGCAGGCGGGCCACACGCACACAACACTCAGGTACGGACACGGCGCGTGCCGATGTCGGGACGCGCCGGGGCCAGCCTACCCTCAGGGACGGAACGGGGTCATCCGCAAATCCAGGATGGCCCGGCTCAGCGCCTCGACCGGTTCCTTGGCCGCCCGCGGGTTCGCCAACAGGGCCATTTCGATGTCGGGCAGGGCCGGCAGGTCGTAGCGCCCGGTGAGGGCCCGCATGTCGGTGGGGATGCGGCTCTGGGCCAGCACGCAGACCCCGAGACCGGCCCGAACCGCGGCGAGCAGACCGTTCACCTCGCGGGTGATGCAGGTGACCCGCCAACGACGCCCCTCGGCCTCCAGGGCATTGATCGCCACGCTGCGGCTGTGGCTCGGCGCCTGATAGGTGACCAGGGGCACCGGGGCATGGGGGTCGAGGTCGCCGCGCTCCAACCCGACCCAGACCAGGTGGTCACGACGCACCAGGCGTCCCTGCCCGGAGTCGGCCTGTTGGTTGATGAAGATCAGGTCGAGATGGTTGGCCAGCAGGCGCCGCTGCAGGGTGCCCGACTGGGTGACCGTGAGCTCCAGGTTGATCCGGGGGTGGTCGACCCGGAAGGCCCGCAGGATCGACGGCAGCTCGGTGAGGGCCAACTCGTCGGCGGCACCGAAGCGCAACCGGCCACTCATCGCCGTACCGGCCGAGAAGTACGACAGCGCCTCGTCGTTGGTGGCCAGCATCTGTCGTGCGAAGCCGGCCAGCGCCAACCCGTTGTCGGTGACCGAGACCTTGCGGGTGTCGCGGATGAGCAGCGCACGCCCCATGAAGTCCTCGAGGCGGCGGATGTGCTGGGAGACCGTGGGCTGGCTCAGCCCGAGCTGCTCACCGGCCCGGGTGAAGCTGCCCGTGCCCACCACGGCCAGGAAGGTCCGCAGTTGGGCCAGGTCGAAGTGCTTGTCGGTCGCCACGAATTGATTCTATTCCCCCATGAGCCGCAGATCACTGCTCGCCACGCCGCCACCGTGAACCCCCGCGGAACCACCCTCAACCCTGCCACGGCCCACCCGTCTCTGATCCCCTGCTTCCCTTGCCCACAAGGGAAATCTCCGACCCACTCCCCTTCCGGAACTCATTGCGTGACGGCCAACCAACCTCAACTTGATTACAGGGGGCAATGCCACATATACTCCTCACCGTGCTGACGTGTGCCGTCAGGATCCCTAGACTGGCACCACGGCCACCGGAGGAGCTCCGGCCGCCGCGCACCACCATCCATCCGGGCGTAGTCGCCCATCACTTCCCTGCCGCACTACCCAGAACAGGTGATCCTCGTGCCCACGCGCACGCTTGCCGCGCTGCCCGTTTCGCGATCCGTGGAACTGCTCGCTCGTCCGATCGAGCGCACCCGAGGACCGCGGGAATGGCCGTCCGGACTGATCGCGCTCCAGGTGCGGAACTACCGACTGCTGCTCAGCTCCCAGGCGCTCGGCGCCACCGGTGGCTGGATGCAGCGGGTCGCCCAGGACTGGATGGTGCTGCAGCTGACCGGAAGCGTGGCCGCGGTCGGCGTCACCGTGGCGCTGCAGTTCCTGCCGTTTCTGTTGTTCGGCCTGTTCTCCGGGGTGATCGCCGACCGGTTCCCCAAGCAGCGCATCCTGATGATCACCCAGTCGGCGGCCGCGGTCTGTGCCGCGGTCCTCGGCCTGCTCGCCCTGACCGGCACCGCGCAGGCCTGGCACGTCTACATCATCGCCTTCTCCCTGGGCATGGTGACCGTCTTCGACGGACCGGCCCGCTCCGCCCTGGTCACCGAGTTGGTCGGTCCGGCCCGGATCCGCAACGCGGTCAGCCTCAACAGCTCGGTCTTCCACTCCGCTGCCCTGGTCGGCCCGGCCCTGTCGGGCGTGCTGATCGGCACCATCGGGCTGGGCTGGTCGTTCGTCGCCAATGCGCTGGCCGCCAGCGTCGTGGTCGCGATCATCTCCCAGATCAAGCCCGAGCTCGCCCAGCTGCCGACCCCGGCCAGCCGCGCCAAGGGCCAGCTACGGGAGGGACTCAGCTACATCATGCGGACCTCCGAGGTGCGCTGGAGCCTGATCCTGCTCGCCGTGGCGAGCATGTTCGCGCTGAACATGACCGTGGTGATCACCGCCTTCGCCGACAAGGTCTTCGACCTCGGTGTCAACGGCTACTCGCTGCTGACCAGCCTCAACGCGGTCGGCGCCCTCACCGGGGCGCTGCTCTCGGCCGGACGCAAGAAGCCGATCCGGCTGCGGGGCCTGGCCCTGCTGCTCGCCGTCCTCGGCGCAGCGGTGCTCGCCGGTGGGCTGATGCCCAGTCCGGTGCTGTACGGCGCGGTCCTGGTGCTGACCGGGCTGATCACCCTGACCTTCCTGATCGGGGCCAACACCCTGGTCCAGACCTCGTGTGCCCCCGCCGTGCGTGGTCGGGTGATGGCGGTCTACATGTTGATCCAACTCGGCCTGCAGGCCGTGGGCAGCCCGGTGCTCGGCTTCGGCATCGACCACATCGGCCCGCAGGCCACCCTGGCGGTCACCGGCGCCATGACGATCACCCTGGCCGTCACGGTCTCGATGGTGATGGCCAAGAAGGCCCATCTGAGCCTGGGTCGCCAGCCGGTCCACCGCGCCGACTTCCGACTGGACTCGATCAGGCTGGGGCGGCGTCAGGTGCCCTTCGTCACCACCAGGACGCTGCGGCGCCTCTCGCCGATCGGCATCGTCCCGGCCCGCGGCTCGATCAGCTGACCGGGGCCGACCTCCGCAGGGCATCGTTCATCGATCCCGAACGGAAGGCACGGACCTCGACCTCGTCGAACCCACTGTCCCGTACGGCTTCGCAGGCGCTGCGCCGAGCCTCGGGATCGTCCTCGAGCCCGGCCAGGGCCTCGGCATCGACCTCCAGGCGGGCACGGCCCTGTCCGAGGTCGCGGACCCGCAGGTCGGTCAGCGGGACCGGCCCGCTCCATCTCTGGCGGACCGCACCCTCGGCCCGTTCGACCCGGGCCAGCAGGGTCGGGGTGATCTCGATGCCGTACGCGATCCGCGAGCTGAGGCAGGCGGCGGCGGGCTTGTCCCACGTACGCAGACCCCAACGGCGCGACTGCTCACGCACCTGGTCCTTGGTCAGGCCGGCATCACGCAGCGGTGTGATCGCCCCGCGCTCGGCCGCGGCCCGGATCCCGGGGCGGAACCCGGCGATCGCATCGTCGGCATTGGTCCCGGTGGCGACCGGCCAGCCCCGTTCGTCGGCGATCGGGCTCACCACGTCGAGCAGCTCGGCCTTGCAGAAGTAGCAGCGGCTGCCGGCATTGGCCCGGTAGCCCTCACGTTCCATCTCGTGGGTGTCGACCAGTCGGTGGGTCACGCCGAGCTCGGCGGCGAAGGCGGCAGCCGGGCCACGTTCCCACTCCGGCAGGGAGTCCGAGATCGCGGTGGCCGCCATCACCCGCTCGGGCCCCAGCGCTTGGACCGCGGCCGCCAGCAGGAAGGCGGAGTCGGCGCCCCCGGAGAAGGCGACCACCACCCCGGGACGCCCGGACAGGTCGGCGAGCAGGGCTGCGACGCGGCTGTCGATGGTTTCGTCGGCGGTGGACACGGTGGACACCCTGCCAGCCTAGGCCGACCGCCGGCTCGACTCGACCCCGTCCCGAACCAGCCCCGTCCCGAACCGACCTGTCCCGAACCAGCCCCATCCCGAACCAGCCCGTCCCGAACCAAAGCACGCAGCCCGGCGGCGGCTACGAT
>DVLP01000427.1 GCA_018715445.1 Candidatus Avipropionibacterium avicola
GATGTTCTCCTACGACCTGGCCACCGGTGAGCGGGTCGAGCTCGAGGACGGGCTCAAGATGGCTTCGCGGCGCTGGCGCATCGTTGAGCTGAACGATCCCGAGTGGCCCGGTGCCACGATCGTCGGGTGGAGCTCGAACGGCACGATCTACCGTCGCAACATCGAGACCGGCAAGGTCGACGACCTGCGTGCCACCAACCAGCCGCAGATGCCCACCGGGCTGAACTCGGTGACCGCCGGCCCGGACGGACGGATCTGGTCGGCGGGCTACCTCACCGGCGGGATCGGCGCGGTCGAACCGATGCGGGCCCGCTCGACGCAGACCTTCGTCACCGGCGGTCAGGCCGAGGGCATGATCAGCTATCGCGGCCGGGTCTACCAGGGCACGTACCCGAACGGTCGGATCGAGTCGTTCACCCCGGAGGAGCTCAGCGAGGGCAACGCCCCCCGCATCGACTGCACCATCGGAGCGAACCAGAACCGTCCGTACGGACTGCTGGGTCACGGCGACCGGGTCTACTACGGGTCACAGGCCGACTACGGCACCGACGTCGGCGGCTTCGGCTGGCTCGACCTGACGACGGGGGAGTGCACCACCCTCTCGGAGGAGGTCGGCCACTACTCGGTCAACGACCTCACCGCCTCCGGTGACAAGGTCTACGGCGCGATGAACATCTTCGTGGCCTACGACGGCACTCCGTCCGAGACCGAGGCCAAGCTGCTGGTCTTCGACGAGACCAGCCAGGAGATCAGCTTCCTCGAGCTGCCGGTCGACGGCATCCGCTCGGTCGACGCGGTCACCACGGCCGCCGACGGCAAGGTCTGGGCCTACGCCAACGGCTGGGTGTTCGTCGTCGATCCGCAGACCGGTGAGTTCGTCACCAGCGAGCACCTGTACCCCGACCAGGTCCCGGGCTCACGGATCGGTGGCAACTACGCCGACCTGATCACCAGCCCGGACGGCATGCTGTACGGCCGGGTGGGCTCGCGGGTCTACGAGATCGATCCGGCAGCGGTTGCCGACGGATCCTCGGTGGCCGATGCGTCCCGAGTCCTGTACGAGGGCGGTTCGAAGGACCTCGCCCTCGACGAGTGGGGCAACCTCTACACGATTGCAGGAGACCAACTGATCCGGATCGATCCGCGCGGTGTCCCTGCCTGAGTAACCCGGGGGGATCAGTCCTCGGTGACGGCGGCGTGGTGCAGTGCCTTGCGTTGGAAGCGCGAGCGCTGCCCACGCCGCCCCGTCGTTCCACGCCCGACCCAGGTGCCCAGGCTGACCCCCATGGCGATCCCGATGGCCACCGCACCGGCGCCCAACAGCTCGAGCAACGCCGGTCCGCCGTCGAACAGCGAGTCGGCCCGCACGATCCCGTACAACCCGCGATAGACCATGCTGCCGGGCAGCAGCGGCACCACACCAGCGGTGATCAACCCGACCGAGGCCATCCGTGCCCGGGCCGAAACTGCCTGGGCGGCGAAGGCGGCCACTGTGGCGGCCACACCGGCCGCGCTCCCGGCACCCAGCCCCAGGCCCTGGGCACCGACGTAGGCCAGCCAACTGAGCACCCCGAGTCCGGTGGACCAGGCCAGCGCGGAGAGTCGGGTGTGCGATCCCAGCGCGAAGCCCAGGGCGATCAGCGCCGCGCCCACCGCCGTACGGAGCAGATTGGCCGAGACCGGCGCACTGGGGTTGAGGTAGGCCGGCAGGCCCAGCAGGTCACCACCCCACAGCACGACGAGGATGCCGAGCACGATGCCCAGCGTCATCACGGCGACGTTGAAGATCCGGGCACCGGCGGTGATCAGGAACCCGTCGATCGCGTCCTGGGCGGCATTGACCACCGAGAGCCCGGCCAGCAGCGCCACGATCCCGGCCGCCACCACGATCGAGGGGGAGATGTCGGCCACCTCGTCGACCCCGGACTTCGCCAGGGCCATCACCGCAACCGCGACCACGGTCGGGATCGCCGCCCCGGTGATCTGGCCGAAGAACTGCGGCAGACCGCGCCGGGTCGTGGCGTGCAGGGCCAGGTCAACCGCGGCGGTGGTGAAGCAGGCCAGCGCGATCTCGGCCCAACCTCCACCGAGCACGATCGCGACGCCGACGCCGAGGATGGCAGCGGCCGCGGTCATCACCCACCGCCGGTAGCGGCGCGATCCGGTCAGGACCTGGTTGAACTCGGAACGGGCCTCACCGATCTCGAGGTGGGGCAGACGGTCCAGCAGTCGTTGCAGCTCGGTGAGGCGGGCGTAGTCCGGGGCCCGCACCGATGCCGTCCGCAGCACCGTGTTGGCGTCGCGCTCGAGACCGCGGTGGTGGCTCACGATCACCGAGGCGAAGGTGGCGTCGACGTGGACCGAGGCGAGACCGTAGCGGTGGCAGACCTGCAGCCCGGCCGCCGTTGCATCGGCACAGGATCCGCCGGTGGTGAGGATCAGCGCGGCCACCCGCCCGGCGAGGTCGACCACGGCGCGGGAGTGTCGGTCGTCGGCCTCCTCCTCGATCTCGCGCAGCGTCATCACCGCTGTCGGAGGACCGTCGGTGGCGAAGGCCTGAGCGGCCCGGGCGCTGAAGCGTCGCCATCGTTCGGCCCCGCGAGGGGAGGGCGGCGGCGACGGGTTCGCGGGAAGATCGTGACCGGACACCCTCCCAGTGTGCAGCAGCGCACCAGTGTCAGCGAAGCATCACGGCTCGGCGTGCTGCGGTGGCGCAGCCAAGGAACGGCCCGGCAGGAACGTCCCGCGGTGTGCGTGGTGCTCCACTGGGGCCCCCGCGCCGTGCACCTGCTCAGCCATCAGTCGCACTGCCTGCTCGGCCACGGTGGCCACCGGTAGGCGGATCGTGGCCAGCCCGACCAGGTCGAGTCCCGCAGTGATCCCGTCGACGCCGGTCACCGACACGTCGTGCGGCACCACCAGGCCGGCCCGCTCGGCCGCGGCGAGGAAGGCCAGCGCCCGCTCGTCCGAGGGCAGGCACACACAGCTGACCTCTCGACGGCGGACCAGCTCAACGGCCTCGACGCACCCGTCGCGCGGTGCCGACCGGACGACCGGCAGCCGCTCAGGACGGGCGCCGGCCTCGGCCAGGGTCGTGATCATCGCCTCGGCCCGCTGGGACTCCGACACCGACACCGACTCGGCCGGGGCGATGACGCAGACCCGCCGGTGCCCGTGGGCCAGCACCGCTTCGGCGATCATGCGTCCGTGGGCTGGTTCGTCATAGCTGATGCCGTGGATCTCGTCGTGGCACTCCGGTCGCCCGACCGCCACCACCGGCACGACGCCGAGGAACTGGGCCAGGTCCTCGGTCCGACTGACCCCGGTGGCGATCAACAACCCACCGACCCGCAGTCCCAACAACTTGTGCAGTGCCCGGCGTTCGTTGCGGACACCGGGGGAGGAGGACGGCACCACCGTGATGAGCTCGAGTCCCACCTCGTCGGCCCGGTCCTGCACTTCGCCGTGCAGCAGGCCGTACACGGGCTTGCGGGGGTTGCGCAGCAACAGTCCGACCACCGGCGACGACCGGGTGGCCAGGCTCTGGGCCATCAGGTTCGGGACGTAGCCGAGGCGATTGATCGCCCCGAGCACGCGGCGTCGGGTCTCCTCCTGGACGCCGGCGCTGTCCGACAGCACCCGCGAGACCGTGGCCCGCGAGACCTTCGCCTCGGCGGCCACCTCGTCCATCGTGACCTGACGGGCGACGGGCCGTTGGCTCACTCCAGCTCCACCTCAGCGGTGTAACCACTTGTCGGACCGGCTTGGACCACGGAGTCGACCACGTCACGCCCGGTGATCCCGGCCGGGAAGGTCGTCCCGGTGGTGTTGCGCACCGTGTTGTCGGTGACGCTGGCCCCGGAGACGGAGGTGAGCCGGATCCCGCTGTGGCGATCGGTGACGGTGTTGTCCTCGACCTCGACCTCGCGGGCATGGGCGATGTCGATGCCGGCAGCATGGGTGGCGCTGTCGGGTCCCCAGCCGTCGGTGACGGTGTTGCCCTGCACGGTCAACCCGACCACCTCGCCATCGGCCATGCCGTGGCACACGATGGCGGCATGCTCGTCGACGCCGTCCTCGACGGTGAAGCCGGTGATGACGTTGTCGACGATGACCACGTCGCGCATGTCGTTCACGCTGTCCCAGTAGTCCTTGGGCGTGCCGCCGTCGGGATCGGCCGAGGCGGGCGCGCCCCAGTTGATGCTGTTGGCTGCGATCACACGGGTCTGGCGGGACTGCGTCATGGTGAAGGTGTTGCCGATGATCTCGAGTCCGTGCACGGCGATGAAGTGCACGGTGCCGCGCCAGGTGTCGCGGTGATCGCCGAACAACACCGCCGTACGGGGATCGGTGACCTGGTTGTGGGCGAAGCGGATGTCCTCGTAGTGGACCCCTTCGACGGCGAAGTGGTTGCCCATCGGCGTCGGACCGGGCCACACCGTGCCCGCCGCGTCGGTGAACGGTTCGAAGGTGCAGTGCTCGACGGTGATGCGCCGCGACGGCAGCCCGGAGAAGCCCACGTTCTCCGTACCACCGGAGAGGGTGCCGCGGAACGAGGCGTCGATCTGGATCGCCTCGCCCCCTCCGGTCTCGGTGGCCTGCTGGCCGCGGAAGGTGCAGTGGCGGATGGTGATGTCGTCGCATCCCCCGAGGTCGAACTGGTGGGAGTTCGGGGCGTGGCAGTTCTCCGACTCGATGCCCTCGAAGAGGCAGTGCTGGGCGTGGTGCAGGCCGAAGGGGCAGATCGCGTTGTCGTCGGAGAGGTCCCCGACGAACCGACCGCCACGCCAGGTCAGGTTCCGGACCCCCGAGCCGTAGCCGGGCTCGCCGCGGGTGTTGGCCGCGAACATGATGCTCGGTCGACCCTTGAGGTTCGGACGGCGAAAGGTGGCTCCGGTGGCGATGACGGTCATGTCGTCGGCGCGCAGCACGACCGGGGTCACCGGAGCGATCACGTAGGTGCGGGGTGGGATCCTCAGGGTGCCGCCGCCGGACTCGGCGATGGCATCGATCGCGGACTGGAAGGCCTCGGTGTCATCGGTCTCGCCGTCACCGACCGCTCCGTGGTCGAGGACGTCGTGCACGGTGCCGCGCACCCGCTCAGGGGCGGCCCAGGCCGTCGGGCCGAGAGCCCCGAGGGCGCCACCGGCCAGGGTGGCGCCCCCCAGAGCCTTCATGACGGTTCGGCGATCCGTTCGACGACGGTCCGTCGCACCGTGCATGTCTCCTCCTCGAGCCGTACGGGCAGTACGACGACGCTAGCATGAACGCGCTTTCATCGGAACGGGTCGCCACCGTCGGAGCCGATCGGGATCGGTCCGCGACGCGACAGCGGTCCGACCGCTATGATGAGGGCGACCTTCGGGGTGGCGTGACGACCCACCAGCACCACGGGTGTGACCGGGGTCCGTCGGTCCGGCGTTCGGACGAGAGGCCGCACCCATGCGGCGAAGGTGTGGTGGCACCGCGATCTGGCCCCCGCCCACACCTGAACGGGCTGCCCTCCCGGAGGTGCACCCCGTACCCCCGGGAGTCCTGTACGGAAAGGACACCCGACATGATTCGAACCCATGCCGCCGGCACCCTGCGTGCCGAGCACACCGGCCAGACGGTCACCCTCACCGGGTGGGTCGCCCGACGCCGAGACCACGGAGGGGTCGCCTTCATCGACCTGCGTGACGCGTCCGGGGTGGCCCAGGTGGTCGTCCGGGACGAGGTCCTGGCTGCCTCCGGCGCCCACGACCTGCGCAACGAGTACTGCGTCCGCGTGGTCGGTGTCGTCGAGACCCGGCCCGAGGGCAACGCCAACCACGACCTGCCCACCGGCGAGATCGAGGTGGCGATCAGCGAGCTCGAGGTCCTCAACCCCTCGGCACCGCTGCCGTTCCAGATCGACGAACGGGTCAGTGTGGGGGAGGAGGCCCGACTGAAGTACCGCTACCTCGACCTGCGCCGTCCCGCCCCGGCCAACGCCCTGCGCCTGCGCAGCAAGGTCAATCAGGCGGCCCGCACGGTGCTGGCCGAGCGCGACTTCGTCGAGATCGAGACCCCGACCCTGACCCGGTCCACCCCCGAGGGTGCCCGCGACTTCCTGGTGCCGGCCCGTCTGGCGCCGGGCAGCTGGTACGCCCTGCCGCAGAGCCCGCAGCTGTTCAAGCAGCTGCTGATGGTCGGCGGCATGGAGCGCTACTACCAGATCGCCCGCTGCTACCGCGATGAGGACTTCCGCGCCGACCGGCAGCCCGAGTTCACCCAGCTCGACATCGAGATGAGCTTCGTCGACCAGGACGACGTCATCGCGCTGGCCGAGGAGGTCATGGCCGAGTGCTGGAAGCTGATCGGCGTCGACATGGGCGGCCCGCTGCG
>DVLP01000428.1 GCA_018715445.1 Candidatus Avipropionibacterium avicola
GCCGAGATCGTCGCGGCCCACCAGGCCTGGCTGGCCAGCGCCCCACGCTGAGCCTGTCCCACCCTGAGCCCGCCCACATCCCGAAGCCACGCGCAGGGAGCAGCCACCGTTGGCCTGCGTCGCTGCGTTCCGTCGCCACCACCGGGCCGCCCGACGTAGGCTGGTCGGGTGAGTGATGCACCCAACGGTGGCGGCTCCTTCGCCGGTGACCGCCCGCCCAAGATCGTGTTGTCGACCTCCTGTGTCTATCCGGAGTCGACCTCGAGCGCCTTCGAGGTCGCCCAACGGCTCGGCTACGACGCGGTCGAAGTGATGGTCGGGATCGACCCGGTGGCCGCCGATGTCGATGCGGTCCGCAAGCTGCGGGACTACCACGGCGTCGAGGTGGCCTCGGTCCACGCCCCCTGCCTGCTGGTCACCCAGCGCGTCTGGGGCAGCGATCCGTGGGAGAAGCTCGAGCGTTCCGCCGAGGCGGCTCGTGCCCTGGGCGCCGACACTGTCGTGGTCCATCCGCCGTTTCGTTGGCAGAAGGACTACGCCAAGACCTTCGTGGAGGGCATCGCCCGACTCAACGCCTCCACCGGCATCATCTTCGCCGTCGAGAACATGTACCCCTGGCGGGGCGGTCGCGCCGAGCTGAAGATGTACCAGCCCGGCTGGGACCCGTCGCAGTTCGACTTCGACCACCTCACCCTCGACCTGTCGCACGCCTCCAGTGCGCGCCAGCAGTCCCTCGACATGATCGACAGCTGGGGCGACCGCCTGCACCACCTCCACCTCACCGACGGCCGCGGCAGCTTCAAGGACGAGCACCTGATGCCCGGTGAGGGCGACCAGCAGGCCGACAAGGTGCTGGCCAAGCTGGCCGAGCGCGGATTCACCGGCCACGTCGTGCTGGAGGCCAACACCCGTCGGGCCACCTCGCGCCATGACCGGGAACGCAAGCTCGGCGCGACGCTGGACTACATTCGTACCCACCTGGGCCTGAACGCCCCCGCCGCCACCGGATAGCCTGCACGCGCACCCACCCGAGGAGGACCATGCTGCGTCAGGCGTTGATGGGCCTGTCCCGTGCCACCACGGTGAAGGACCTGGCCACGCGCATGCCGGTCAGTTCGGCGATGGTCGCCCGTTTCGTGGCCGGTGAGGACACCGCCGATGCCGTACGGGTGGCGCGGACCCTGCGTGATCGCGGACTCGCCGCCTCGATCGACCACCTCGGTGAGGACGTCACCGATCCGGCCAGCGCCGACGAGGCGACCACCGCCTACCTCACCCTGCTCGACGCCCTGTGGAGCGCACGGCTGACCGACACCACCGAGGTCTCGGTGAAGCTGTCGGCGATCGGCCAGCAGCTCGGCGACCGGCACCCGGAGCTGGCCGCGTCCAATGCCCGGGTGATCTGCACCGCCGCCCAGGTCTGCGGCACCACGGTCACCCTCGACATGGAGGACCACACCACCACCGACGCCACCTTGGACACCCTCGCCGAGCTGCGCCGCGACCACCCCACGACCGGGGTCGCGATCCAGGCCCAACTCCACCGCAGCGTCGACGACTGCGCACGGCTGGCGACCCCCGGCTCCCGGGTCCGGCTCTGCAAGGGCGCCTATGCCGAACCCGACGAGATCGCCCACACCGAGCGCCACGAGGTGGACCTCGCCTTCGTCCGGTGCCTGAAGGTCCTGATGCAGGGGGAGGGCTACCCGATGGTGGCCACCCACGACCCGCGGTTGATCCGGATCAGCCTCGACATCGCCCGCCAGAGCGGTCGCGGCCCCGACGACTTCGAGTTCCAGATGTTGTACGGCGTGCGGCCCGAGGAGCAGCAGCGGCTGGCGGACCAGGGCCACCGGGTACGGGTGTACGTCCCGTACGGCGCCGACTGGTACCGCTATCTCGTACGGAGGATGGCCGAGAAACCGGCCAACCTGGGACTGTTCGTCCGCAGCCTCACCTCGCGCAGCTGAGGCTCAGCCCAACCACGACAGGTGCGGCGCGGCCAGCGCGTAGCCGACGAAGGCCACGATGTCGATCACGGCGTGGGCCACCACCAGCGGCATCACGCGACGGCACTTGACGAACACCAGACCGAAGATCACGCCCATCACCACATTGCCGATGAACCCGCCGATCCCTTGGTACAGGTGGTAGCTGCCCCGCACCAGGGCCGAGCCGAGGATGACCCACAACCAGCCCCAACCGAGCTCACGGGTCCGCACGAACCACCACCCGAGCATGATGACCTCTTCGAGCACCCCGTTCATGATGGCCAAGCCGATCAGCACCGGGGTGGTCCACCACTGCTCGGTGAGGTTGGCCGCCGAGACCGTGGTGTTGAGGTTGAGCGCCCGCGCGCCGAGGTAGAGCCCCAGGCCCGGCAGGCCGATCCCCAGGGCCACCAACAGACCGAGCACCAGGTCGGGCAGCGGCCGACGCGCATCGAAGCCGATCATCGCGAAGGGCCGCCGGAAGCTGATCGCCAGCAGATACATCACCAGCAGCGCCGGGGCCACCGGGAGCAGGATGTTGGCAATCTGGTAGCTCAGGTCGAGCCACGGTCGGTCCGGGACGGTCGACACGTTCAGCGAGGTGGTCTGCTGGTTGAGCGGGACCTGCGGATCGGTGAGCTTGCGGATGATCGACAGCACCGACCAGACCGCGGAGGCGCCGAGGGAGACCCCGAGCACAACCACGATCTCGATCCGCAGCAGGCGGGTCGGCAGCTCGTTGCGGACCTCGACGTCCTCGAAATGACCGCCCATCGACCACACCCATGGTGGCTCGCCACTGACCCGGGACGTGTCGTCCATGGCGAAACGATAGGTGAGCCGACGCGGCCACGGCGGGAGGCGCTCGGGTGATGCGGCGAATCGACGCAGGATCAGCCGGGCCCGCGATGACAGTTTTCGCAAAGTGACCGGTGACGGGGGTGGGGAGGGGTTTCCCCGCCCGGACCACCCCGGTCACCGGTCGTTCTGCGAACTCTCCGCCCGATCCGGCCCGATCCTGGCCGTCCAGCAGCTGGCGCCGTCGGGCCGAGCTGGCCGGGGTTTGTACATTGGTGGGCATGCATGTCGGAGTATTCGGAGCAACCGGTCAGGTCGGTGGGGTCATGCGCACCCTGCTGGCCGAGCGGAATTTCCCTGTCAGCAGCATTCGCTTCTTCGCCTCGGCCCGGTCGGCCGGCAAGACCCTGCCGTGGGGTGACAAGCAGATCGTGGTGGAGGACACCGCGACCGCTGACTTCAGCGGGCTGGACATCGCGCTGTTCTCCAGCGGCGGCGCGACCTCGAAGGAGTTCGCTCCCAAGGTGGCTGCCGCCGGCGCGATCGTCATCGACAACTCCAGCGCCTGGCGCTCCGACCCCGACGTCCCGCTGGTCGTCGCCGAGGTCAACCCCGCCGACACCAAGAACCCGCCCAAGGGCATCATCGCCAACCCGAACTGCACCACGATGGCGGCCATGCCGGTCCTCCAGCCCCTCCATGCGGCTGCCGGTCTGAACCGCCTCGTCGTCGCCACCTACCAGGCCGTCTCCGGCTCAGGTGTCGCCGGGGTCAGCGAGCTGGACGAGCAGGTCCGCGCCGTCGCCGACGACGCGGCCGGCCTGGCGATCGACGGTGCGGCCGTGGAGTTCCCGCCGGCCCAGACCTACGCCAAGACCATCGCCTTCAACGCCCTGCCGTTGGCCGGCAAGCTGGTCGACGACGGCAGCGGCGAGACCGACGAGGAGCAGAAGCTCCGCAACGAGTCCCGCAAGATCCTCCACATCCCGGACCTGCGGGTCGCCGGCACCTGCGTGCGGGTCCCGGTGTTCTCCGGGCACTCGCTGTCGATCCACGCCGAGTTCGACTCCGAGATCACCCCGGAGCAGGCCACCGAGCTGCTCGCCCAGGCTCCCGGTGTCGAGCTGTCCGAC
>DVLP01000429.1 GCA_018715445.1 Candidatus Avipropionibacterium avicola
CGATCGCCGGCATCCCCGACATCACCATCGGCGAGACCCTGGCCGATCCGCAGGACCCGCGGCCGCTGCCGCTGATCACCGTCGACGAGCCGTCGATCTCGATGACGATCGGCATCAACACCTCGCCGCTGGCCGGCCAGTCCGGCAAGAACCTCACCGCCCGACTGCTGAAGGCTCGGCTCGACTCGGAGCTGATCGGCAACGTCTCGATCCGGATCAACCCCACCGAGCGTCCCGACACCTGGGAGGTCCAGGGCCGTGGCGAGTTGCAGCTGGCCATCCTGGTCGAGCAGATGCGCCGCGAATCGTTCGAGCTGACCATCGGCAAGCCGCAGGTCGTCACCCGCACCATCGACGGCAAGCTGCATGAGCCGGTCGAGCGACTCACCATCGACATCCCCGAGGACTACCTCGGCGTGGTCACCCAGCTGATGGGGCTGCGGCGCGGGCGGCTCGAGGAGATGGTCAACCACGGCACCGGCTGGGTGCGGATCGAGTACGTCGTCCCGGCCCGTGGCCTGATCGGGTTCCGGACCGAGTTCCTCACCGAGACCCGCGGCACCGGTCAGATGCACCACGTCTTCGAGACCTACGAGCCGTGGGCCGGCGACCTGCGGACCCGTCCGTCGGGTTCGTTGGTGGCCGACCGCAGTGGTGCGGTGACCGCGTACGCCCTGTTCAACCTCCAGGAGCGCGGCACCATGTTCGTCTCGCCCGGGATGGACGTGTACGAAGGGATGATCGTCGGCGAGAACTCGCGTGCCGACGACATGGACGTCAACCCCACCAAGGAGAAGAAGCTCAGCAACGTGCGGTCCTCGACCGGCGATGAGTTGGAGCGTCTGATCCCGGCCAAGCTGCTCAGCATGGAGCACGCCCTGGAGTTCTGCCGTGAGGACGAGTGCCTCGAGGTCACCCCGGCGGCGGTCCGGCTGCGCAAGGTCGAGTTGGCTGCCACCACGCGTGCCCGGCAACGCAGTCGCGCCAAGCACAACTGAGCTCGGCCTCCGTACGGCTCAGCCTCCGTACGACCCTGCCTCCGTACGACGACCCAGCCTCCGTACGGTTGACGCCCGTTGCGCCGTTCCGACCTGCGCTGGGTCGATTCACACCACGTCCTGGGTACCGTCAACCGAATGACCTGCGGTCAACCGCGGATGGAGCGGCGGAACGCGCGGACGGAGCGCGCGGACGGACGGGCGGCGCGGACGGACGTGGACATGACGACATCCCGCGGTCCGGTGTGATCCGGTCCGCGGGATGTCGGGGTGATCAGGCCTGAGGGGCGTCGTCGGAGGTCGGGGTGGTCTCGTCCGTGTCGTCGGTCGTGCCCGCATCGGTCGTGCCTGCACCGGTCGTGCCCGCAGCGGTGGAGCCCGGCTCGGCCTTCTCGGCTTCCTCGCGGGCCTTCTGCTGCTGCTTGGCGGCCTCCAGCACGTCGCCCACGGCCACCCGGCCGCGGTCGGCCAGGTGCTCGTACTGCGCGACGGCCTGCTCGAAGAGCTCCTGGGTGCGCAGCTGCGCCTTGCTCAGGAACTCGTTGAACTGCGCGTTGCTGTCCTTGGCGGTCTCGCCGATCTTTTCGGTGAGGTCCTCCACGGCTTCCTCGCCCTTGGCCCGGCGCGCGCGGTAGGCCGCGATCTGCTCATTGGCGATGTCGCGCACCACGGCGGCGGCGAGGTCGGCCAGCCCGGCCATGGCGTACAGCGGGGTGAGCTCGGGACGGCCCAGGTAGGCCTTCTTCGGGTCTCGGTCGTCACCGGGGGCCTCCTCGGCATCGGAGACGCTCTCAGCATCGGGGGCCTCCTCGGCCGGCGGAGTGTCGAAGGCTCCCGCACCGAGGTCGTCGGAGTCGGCGTCGTCCTCGCTGCTCGGCGATCCGCCGAAGGCTGCAGCACCGGGATCCGGTGTCGACGCGGCCGGCGACTCGGGCGTGGTGGCGTCGGTGGTGATGTCCTCGGCCGTGACATCGGCAATGCTGGCCTCGGGAGTCGTCGGAGCATCCGGGCCGGGGACCTGGGAGTCGGGCGCCTCGGCCTCGGGGGCCTGACGGGGATCCAGGTCCTGGGGGTCGATGTTGTCGGGGCTGATGGGATCGGTCATGACTTCTCCTCTGTGGTGTCGTCCTGTGTGGGGTCGTCCTGTGTGGTGCCGCTCTGTGTGGTGCCGTTCTGGGGGGACGGGTCCAGCGGTTCGACGAAGCTGGCGTACAGGTCCAGCAGGATCGTGCGTTGTCGTTCGGTGAGTCGGGGGTCAGCAGACACGACGTGCTCGAAGCTCGTGTGTGGGTCCTCGTCGGGATCGAGGATCCCGGCCCGGACGTACAGGGTCTCGGCGGAGACCTGCAGTGCCTTGGCGACCTGCTGCAGGACCTCGGCGGACGGCTTGCGCAGGCCGCGCTCGATCTGGCTCAGGTACGGATTCGACACCCCGGCCCGTTCGGCGAGTTGACGCAGGGAGAGCTCGGCGGCACGACGCCGCTGGGCGATGAACTCCCCGACGCTCTCCCACTGGTCCTTGGCGAATCCTGACACGCAGCCAGT
This sequence comes from Candidatus Avipropionibacterium avicola, assembly GCA_018715445.1. Classification (GTDB taxonomy): domain Bacteria; phylum Actinomycetota; class Actinomycetes; order Propionibacteriales; family Propionibacteriaceae; genus Avipropionibacterium; species Avipropionibacterium avicola. The sequence continues at coordinate 2,544 of DVLP01000429.1, forward strand.
GTGCTTGCAATAGCAAGCAAAAGCAAACCCCAGGTAGCAGTTGATGTGGTGGCCCCTCCTACAGTGGACGTCATGGACCTCGCAGCCGCCGTACGCCACCGCCTCGTCCCGACTCCCCCGACCGTGCTGGAACTGGACCTCAGCCAGGGCCTGCTGAGCGTTCCGGCCACCGGACCGCGCGAAGTCTTGAGGTCGCTCCACACACCGACCATGCAGGCGATCCGCACCGGTCTGCGCAAGGCCGGTGACGACCCGGAGGTCGCCGGGCTGGTCGTCCACACCGGTACCTGTCAGGCGTCGGCCGCCCAGTTGGACGAGTTGGGTGAGCTGATCGCTGCCTTCGGCGAACGCAAGCCAACCTTGGCGTGGAGCGAGACCTTCGGTGAGCTCACCAACGATCTGTTCGCCCACCGCCTCGCCAGCCACTGCCACCAGATCTGGCTCGGCCCGTCCGGGATGCTCGGCTCGCAGGGCGTCGACCTCACGGTCACCCTGCTGCGTGGTTCGCTCGACAAGGTCGGGGTGGAGCCGCAGTTCGGCCAACGCCACGAGTACAAGTCGGCCGCCGACCAGTTCGTCGCCACCGAGGTCTCCGACGCCAACCGCGAGATGATGCAACGCATCGCCGACTCCCTGCTCGACGAGAGCGTCGAGCGGATCGCCCGGCGCCGTGCACTCGAGCCTGAGGCCGTACGGGCCGAGATCGACCGGGCACCACTGACCGCCGAGCAGGCCGTGGCGGCCGGACTGGTCGACCGGATCGGCTACCGCGACCAGGTCTACGACTGGGTCAGCGAGAACTGGGGCGCTGTCCTCGAACCACGACCGTGGCAGTCAGCCGAGGGCCGGGACGACGGACCACGGGTGCACCTGCAGTACGTGCACCGCTACGCCAAGGACCAGTTCGGTGCCGTGGCCTCGGGCCTGACCCGTCGGAACCGACCCGCGATCGGCGTGGTCGCGGTGCAGGGCGGGATCGTCAGTGGCACCGGACGGCGCGGACCGCTGCAGGATCCGCAGGCCGGCTCCGATGCGGTCACCGCCCAGCTGCGCACCGTCAGGCGCGACGACAAGGTCAAGGCTGTCATCCTGCGGGTCGACTCCCCCGGCGGGTCGTACGTGGCCAGCGACAGCATCCGTCGCGAGGTCGTACGGCTTCGCGAGGCCGGGATCCCGGTCGTGGCTTCGATGGGCGGGGTCGCCGCGTCAGGTGGCTACTTCGTGTCGATGGGGGCCGACGAGATCGTGGTGAACCCGTCCACCCTGACCGGCTCGATCGGTGTGCTGGCAGGCAAGTTGGTCACCTCCGGCCTGACCGACAAGGTCGGCCTGGTGCGCGAGTCCATGTCGGCCGGCGACAACGCCACCATGTTCAGCACGCTGGCCCCGTTCACCGAACGCCACTGGGAGGTGCTGAACACCTGGCTGGACGCGGTGTACCGCGACTTCACCACCAAGGCTGCCGCTGACCGTGGCCTCGACCTGACGGTGTTGGAGCCGCTCGCTCGGGGCCGGGTCTGGACCGGGGCCGATGCCGTACGCCATCGGCTGGCCGACCATCTCGGCGGCGTCGACCTCGCGATCGAGCGGGCCTGCGCGCTGGCCGAGGTGGATCGCGACGACGCCACCCTGAAGGCTGCGGCGGCCGGTCCCTGGTGGACCCAGCTCCGCCCGGCCGAGTCCTCGGAGTCGCGTCACGCCGAGTCGCGGGTGGGCGTCGAGAACGTCATCGCCTCCGCTGGCGGGATCGAGGGGCTCTGGCGGGCCGCTGCGACCGCGGCCGGTCTGGCCCCGACCGGAGTGCTCAGCCTGCCGTACCGGTTCGACATCGGCTGACCGATGGCCGAGCTGCCCGCCGACACCCATGTCCACAGTGAGTTCTCGTGGGACACCGGCGGCCCTGATTCCGTTGCGGCCGGTCGGATGGTGCAGACCTGCGAGCAGGCAGTCCGCCTCGGTCTCGAGACCGTCGCGTTCACCGAGCATCTCGATCTGGACAGTTGGCTGGTCCACCCCGACGATGTGAAGGACTCCCAGACCGACTTGGTCGCGGACGGCCAGTTGCATCCCCGCAGGTTCGACGCCGATCGGTACCTGGCCGAGATCGACCGCTGCCGCCACCGATTCAGCAAGCTGACCATCCTGACCGGGGTCGAGTACGGGCAGCCCCACCGCAGTGATGACCGAGTCGCTGACGTGGTCGATCTCGGC
>DVLP01000430.1 GCA_018715445.1 Candidatus Avipropionibacterium avicola
GTGAAATCGGGTGAGCAGTAGCGGAAGAAGTACCACGACGAGTCGACGAAGGTGTCCATGGTGTCGGTGTCGCGACGAGCCGCACCGCCACACTCGGGACAGCTGACGTTGACCCAGTCGGTGGCGGCCGCCAACGGCGAGGTCCCCTTCGGTGCCAGATCCGCACCGCGCAGGTCTGGCAGCTCGACCGGCAGCTGGTCGTCGGGGACCGCAACCTCACCACAGGCTTCGCAGTGGATGATCGGGATCGGACAACCCCAGAACCGTTGCCGGCTCAGCAGCCAGTCGCGCAGCCGGTACGTCGTCGCGGCCCGGCCCGTCCCGGCCTCCTCCAGCAGTTCGTTGGTCCGCGCCACCGCGCTCTTCACATCGGTCAGCCCGGTCAGCGGTCCGGCGTCGACGTAGACACCGTCACCGGCCGTGGCGATCCCGGACTCCGCCGGATGCGGCTCACCGGAGTCCAGCACGATGCGGACCTCGATCCCGTGGGCCCGGGCGAAGTCGAGGTCACGCTGGTCGTGACCGGGCATGCCCATCACCGCACCGGTGCCGTAGTCGGCCAGCACGTAGTCGGCGGCCCACACCGGCAGCTTCTCGCCGTTGACGGGGTTGGTGGCATGCACCCCCAGGAAGACGCCGGTCTTGGGACGCTCGGTCGACTGGCGCTCGATCTCGGTCGCCTTCTTGGTGGCCTCCAGGTACTCCTCGAAGGCAGCACGCTGCTCCGGGGCACAGATCTCGGCCGCCAGGTCCGACTCGGGCGCGACGACGAAGAAGGTCGCCCCGTAGAGGGTGTCGGGCCGGGTGGTGAACACCGTGACCGGCTCCTGGCGTCCTTCCACGGCGAAGTCGACATGGGCGCCGGTCGAACGACCGATCCAGTTGCGCTGCATGGTCAGGACCCGGGCCGGCCAGCCGTCGCTCAACTGGTCCATGTCGTCCAGCAGGCGATCGGCGTACTCGGTGATCCTGAAGTACCACTGGTTCAGCTTGCGCTTGGTGACCGGGGTGTGGCACCGCTCGCACTCACCGTTGACGACCTGCTCGTTGGCCAGCACCGTCTGGTCGGTCGGGCACCAGTTGACGAAGGAGTCCTTGCGATAGGCCAGTCCACGCTCACGGAACCGCAGGAACAGCCACTGGGTCCAGCGGTAGTAGTCGGTGTCGGAGGTGTGCAGTCGCCGCGACCAGTCCAGGCTCAGGCCGTACCGCTTGAACGAGTTCGCCTGGGTCTCGATGTTGGCGTAGGTCCAGTCGGCCGGGTGCGAGTCCCGCTGGATCGCGGCGTTCTCGGCCGGCAGGCCGAAGGAGTCCCAGCCGATCGGGTGCATCACGTCGTGGCCCTGCAGTTTCCAGAACCGCGAGACCACGTCACCCATCACGAAGGCCTCGGCATGGCCCATGTGCAGGTCACCGGAGGGGTACGGGAACATGTCCAGCACGTAGCGGCGCGGCTTGGAGCCGTCGTCGAGCGGGACGAAGGTGTCGTGCTCGGCCCAGTAGGCCTGCCACCGCTGTTGGGCGGCGACGGCGTCGTAGCCGGTCGCGCCGTCCTCGTCGGCCGGTCGGTTCGGTGCCTCGGTCTCGCTCACGTGTCGGTCCATTCCTCGTACTGGGTGCTTCCTGCCGGACATGAAAAAACCCCTCACCCGTGGGCATGAGGGGCCGCCGCGCTGCGGTCACATGGTTCAGGACCTGCGGCGCGGCCATCCAAGAAGCAACTGGTGCTGCACGCGTGCAGTGTAGCGCACCGACCCCGGCGATCTGTGACGTGGGCGTAACGCCGGGCGCCGTTGCGCGTAACAGCAGTGCCCGAAGCTTCTCACTGAGACGGCCACAGCGGCCGATGAGGGGAGAGATCTGAATGGAAGCAACACTCGACACGGGTGTCACGGCATGGATGTTGGTCTCGGCATCCCTCGTGCTGCTGATGACCCCGGGGCTCGCGTTCTTCTACGGCGGGATGACCAGGTCCAAGTCGATCCTGAACATGATGATGATGTGCTTCGGCGCCATGGGCGTCATCGGCGTCATCTACGTGCTCTGGGGATGGTCGATGTCGTACGGGGCCACACTCGGTGGGATCGTCGGCAACCCGTTCGACCAGTTCGGCCTGGGCGGCTCGTTCGACCCGGTGACCTTCCTCGACGACGCCGAGACGCTGTACATGCCGACCATGGTCGACGTCGGCTTCCAGGTCACCTTCGCGATCATCACCACCGCACTGATCGCCGGTGCGCTCGCCGACCGGGTGAAGTTCGGGACGTGGCTGGTCTTCGTCGCGCTGTGGGCGACCTTCTCCTACTTCCCGCTGGCGCACATGGTGTGGGGTGGCGGAGCGCTCAGTGACCAGGGCTGGTTCGCCGGCATCGCCGAGCCGGTCGACTTCGCCGGTGGCACCGTGGTGCACATCAACGCCGGGGTCGCCGGTCTGGTGCTCGCCATGATCGTGGGGACCCGCAAGGGCTTCCGGACCGAGGTCTTCCGGCCTCACAACCTGCCCTTCGTGATGCTGGGCGCCGCCCTGCTGTGGTTCGGCTGGTTC
>DVLP01000431.1 GCA_018715445.1 Candidatus Avipropionibacterium avicola
CAGACTGTCTCCAGCCCACCGTCCAGCCCACCGCCCAGCGGCGGCGATGGCTCCGAGGACGACAACTCCACCGATGAGCCCCAGCGCGGCCCCTCGCCGCGCCCGACGTCGCCCACCCCCACCTCACCTCACGCGAAGGAGACGCCCGGATGACCGGTGGCCCATTGGTGGTCCAGTCCGATCGCACGCTGTTGTTGGAGATCGACCACGAGCAGGCCGACCAGTGCCGGATCGACATCTCCCCGTTCGCCGAGCTGGAACGAGCCCCTGAGCACATCCACACCTACCGGGTCACCCCGTTGGGCCTGTGGAACGCCCGCGCGGCCGGACATGACGCCGAGCAGGTCGTCGACGTCCTGCTGCGCCACAGCCGCTACCCCGTGCCGCCGTCGCTGCTGATCGACATCGCCGAGACCATGGACCGCTACGGTCGGCTGCGCATCGAGCAGCACCCCAGCCACGGTCTGGTGCTGGTCTCGACCGATCTGGCCGTGCTCACCGAGGTGCTGCGCTCGGCCAAGGTGAAGGGCTTGGTCGGTGACCGGATCGACGAGCACACCGTCGCGGTCCACCCCTCGGAGCGGGGCCACCTCAAGCAGGTCCTGCTCAAGCTCGGCTGGCCGGCCGAGGACCTCGCCGGCTATGTCGACGGCGAGGCCCACCCGATCGATCTCGACACCACAGAGTGGGAGCTGCGGCCGTACCAGAAGTTGGCGGCCGACGGGTTCTGGCACGGCGGTTCGGGTGTGGTCGTGTTGCCTTGTGGAGCAGGAAAGACACTGGTCGGGGCGGCTGCGATGGCCCATGCCCGCGCCACCACGTTGATCCTGGTCACGAACACCGTCTCGGCCCGCCAGTGGAAGGACGAGCTGGTCCGTCGCACCTCGTTGACCGAGGACGAGATCGGTGAGTACTCCGGCTCCAAGAAGGAGATCCGCCCGGTGACGATCGCCACCTACCAGGTGATCACCACCAAGCGGAACGGGGTCCATCCCCACCTCGAACTGTTCAGCGCCCGTGACTGGGGTCTGGTGATCTATGACGAGGTCCACCTGCTACCGGCGCCGGTCTTCCGGATGACCGCCGACCTGCAGGCCCGCCGTCGCCTCGGCCTGACCGCCACCCTGGTCCGCGAGGACGGCCGCGAGGGTGACGTGTTCTCGCTGATCGGGCCGAAGCGGTTCGACGCCCCGTGGAAGGACATCGAGTCCCAGGGCTGGATCGCCCCCGCCGACTGCGTCGAGGTCCGGGTCACCCTGACCGATGCCGAACGGATGACCTACGCCGTCGCCGAGCCGGACGTGAAGTACCGGCTGGCCGCCTCGGCCGAGTCCAAGACCGAGGCCGTGCTCGAGCTGGTCCGTGCCCACGAGGGCTCGCCGCGTCTGGTGATCGGGCAGTACGTCGACCAACTCGACGACCTGGCCGAACGGTTGGACGCACCGTTGATCAAGGGCGACACCACGAATCGTCAACGACAGAAGCTCTTCGACGCGTTCCGCAACGGCGAGATCGACCTGTTGGTGGTCAGCAAGGTCGCCAACTTCTCGATCGACCTGCCGTCGGCCCAGGTCGCGATCCAGGTCTCGGGCGCCTTCGGCTCGCGCCAGGAGGAGGCCCAGCGACTCGGCCGGATCCTGCGCCCCAAGGCCGACGGAGTGACCGCCCGGTTCTATGCCGTGGTCTCCCGCGACACCGTCGATGCCGAGTTCGCCCAGCACCGGCAGCGTTTCCTTGCCGAGCAGGGATATGCCTACCGCATCATCGACGCCGAGGAGATCGGCACCAGCTGAACGGCTGCCCGGCCGCACCTCCACCGAGCCACCACGAACCCCACCGAATCAACGACGAAAGAGTGCCGATGAAGATCCACCCGGTCCGGGTCCATCCCAGTCAGGACGCACTGGCCCACGAGCAGCAGCTCGCCCACCAGCTCGCCCGGGTCGCGGTCGACGAGGTGGCGGTCACCGACGAGGCGACCGACATGATCATCAACCGGATCATCGACAACGCCTCGGTCGCGATCGCCTCGGCCACCCGGGCCCCGATCGTCGCGGCCCGCGCGCAGGCGGGCAGCCACCCGGCCAGCTCCAGCGGCCACGGGGCACTCGTGATGGCGACCGGTGACCGTACCTCGGTGGAGTGGGCGGCCTGGGCCAACGGCGTCGCGGTCCGCGAGCTCGACTACCACGACACCTTCCTGGCCGCCGACTACTCCCACCCCGGCGACAACATCCCGCCGATCCTGGCCGTCGCCCAGCACACCGGCGCCTCAGGCCCCGACCTGGTCCGAGGCATCGCCACCGGCTACGAGATCCAGGTCGACCTGGTCAAGGCGATCTGCCTGCACGCCCACAAGATCGACCACGTCGCCCACCTCGGCCCGTCGGCGGCTGCCGGCATCGGCACCCTGCTGGGCCTCGGGGTCGACACCATCTTCCAGGCGATCGGGCAGGCCCTGCACACCACGACCGCCACCCGGCAGTCGCGCAAGGGCGAGATCTCCACCTGGAAGGCGTACGCCCCCGCCTTCGCCGGCAAGCTCGCCATCGAGGCCGTCGACCGCGCAATGCGCGGCCAGACCTCACCGGTCCCGATCTACGAGGGTGAGGACGGTGTCATCGCCTGGCTGCTGGACGGTCCTGACGCCACGTACGAGGTCCCGCTGCCCGAGCCGGGTGAGCCGAAGCGGGCCATCCTGGACACCTACACCAAGGAGCACTCCGCGGAGTACCAGGCGCAGGCCTGGATCGACCTGGCCCGCAAGCTGCACCGCACCCACCCCGAGCTGGCCGACCCCGAGCGGGTGGCCTCGATCGTGATCCGCACCAGCCACCACACCCATGCCGTGATCGGCACCGGCGCCAACGATCCCCAGAAGTTCGACCCGCAGGCCTCCCGCGAGACCCTGGACCACTCGCTGCCCTACATCTTCACCGTGGCCCTGCAGGACGGGAGCTGGCACCACGTCGACTCCTACACCCGGGAGCGAGCCACCCGCCGCGACACCGTTGCGCTGTGGCAGAAGGTCAGCACCGAGGAGGATCCCGAGTGGACCCGGCGCTACCACTCCACCGACATCGCCGAGAAGGCGTTCGGCGGATCGATCGAGATCACCCGGACCGACGGCAGCGTGGTCACCGACGAGATCGCGGTCGCCGACGCCCATCCGCTAGGGGCCCGGCCCTTCGCCCGGGAGCAGTACGTGGCCAAGTTCCGTACCCTGACAGAAGGTCTGGTCGATCCGCGTGAGGCGGACCGCTTCCTCGATGCTGTCCAACGCCTGCCCGAGCTCGGCGCCGGGGAGCTCGACCAGCTCAACGTGCTGACCGCCGACGGCATCGTCACCGGCGACGACCCGGAAGGGTTGTTCTGATGCTGTACGCGAGCACCACTCCTGCCGAGAAGCGGGTACGACTGCGCGAGCAGCTGGTGCCCGGTGCTGCTCTGCCGTTCCCCGGTGCCTTCACCCCGGTGACGGCACGCCTGATCGAGCGCAAGGGGTTCGCCGGGGTCTACATCTCCGGCGCGGTGCTGGCCAACGAGCTCGGCCTGCCCGACATCGGCCTCACCAGTCTGACCGAGGTCGCGACCCGGGCCGGACAGATCGCCCGGATCACCGACTTGCCCGCCCTGGTCGATGCCGACACCGGCTTCGGTGAGCCGATGAACGTGGCCCGCACCGTCCAGGAGCTGGAGGCCGCCGGTCTGGCCGGCTGCCACATCGAGGACCAGGTGAATCCCAAGCGGTGTGGACATCTGGACGGCAAGGCAGTCGTCGACCGGGCCACTGCGGTCCGTCGCGTCCAGGCCGCCACCCAGGGCCGTACCGACCCGAACTTCCTGGTGATGGCCCGCACCGACCTGCGCGGGGTCGAGGGCTTCGACGCCGCTCTGGACCGGATGAAGGCGCTGGTCGACGCCGGTGCCGATGCGATCTTCCCCGAGGCCCTGGCCGACCTGTCGGAGTTCGAGAAGGTCTGCGCTGCGCTCGAGGTCCCGGTGCTGGCCAACATGACCGAGTTCGGCAAGTCCGAACTGTTCACCCGCGACCAACTCGCCTCGGCCGGAGTGGCGATGGTGATCTATCCGGTCACCCTGCTGCGCAGTGCCCTCGGCGCCGCCGAACGGGTGCTGGACGCCATCACCGCCGACGGCACCCAGGCCGCCGAGGTCGATCAGATGTACACCCGTGCCCAGCTGTACGACCTGGTCGACTACGCCGGATACGCCACCTTCGACGAGGATGTCTTCAACTTCACCCTGCCTGACTGACCACCGCCTGACCCATCCGCCCCCCGAGCTCGTCGAGGGGCCCGAGAAGGAGCACAGCATGAGTGACAGCGAGATCAAGAAGGGCCTGGCCGGCGTCGTCGTCGACCAGACCGCCATCTCCAAGGTCAATCCGGAGACGAACTCCCTGCTCTATCGGGGATATCCGGTCCAGGAGCTGGCGGCCCGTGCCAGCTTCGAGGAGGTCGCCTGGCTGCTCTGGCACGGCGAGCTGCCCAGCGCCGACGAGCTGGCCGAACTGGTCAGCTTCGAGCGCGCCAACCGTGCACTCACTCCGCAGGTCAAGGCTGCGATCGACCTGCTGCCGACCGACTGCCACCCGATGGACGTCGGCCGGACCGCGGTCTCGGTGATCGGTGCCGGCCACCCCCGCGCCGAGGACTCCTCGCCGGAGGCCGAGCTGGAGAAGGCCAAGCACCTGTGGGCCCAGTTCCCTGCAGTGGTGGCCTACGACCAGCGACGCCGCCGCGGCCTGGACCCGGTCGAGCCGCGCGACGACCTGGACTACTCCGAGAACTTCTTGTGGATGAGCTTCGGCGAGCAGGCCCACCCGGCGGTCGTCGACGCCTTCCGGGTGTCGATGGTGCTCTACGCCGAGCACTCCTTCAACGCCTCCACGTTCACCGCCCGGGTGATCACCTCGACCCTGGCCGACCTGCACTCGGCCGTCACCGGCGCGATCGGCGCACTGAAGGGCCCGCTGCACGGCGGTGCCAACGAGGCCGTGATGCACACCTTCGCCGAGATCGGGATCCGTGACGGGGAGCCGGCCGACCAGGCGCTCGAGCGGGCCCGGACCTGGATGGAGCAGGCGCTCGCCGAGAAGCGCAAGGTGATGGGCTTCGGCCACCGGGTCTACAAGAACGGTGACTCCCGGGTCCCCACCATGAAGGCGGCTCTGGATCGGATGGTGGAGCACTACGGTCGCGATGACCTGATGGGCCTGTACGACGGCCTCGAGCAGGCGATGGAGCACGCCAAGCAGATCAAGCCCAACCTGGACTACCCGGCCGGGCCGACCTATCACCTGATGGGCTTCGACACCGCGATGTTCACCCCGTTGTTCATCGCCTCCCGGATCACCGGATGGACCGCCCACGTGATGGAGCAGCGCGCCGCGAACGCCCTGATCCGTCCCCTGTCGGACTACGTCGGCCCCGACGAACGCCACCTCCCGCAGCTCTGACCAACGTCCGTGACCTTTGTGACGACCCCCGTTGGTAGGGGTCACGGTCGCTGGGTCGGGCATGACTTACTGCCCTGTCTCAGGATCCGGAGGTCATCACCGGGGTCCGCCCCGTCATGCGCCGCGCTCCGCTCGGATCCGGTCTTTCGGGACCGCTACCACCGCAAATGGGCCCAGGACGATGTCGCGCAGACGGGACAGTCAGATGAGGGCGGCGTGGTGTTTCCGTCCTGTTCAGCATGCTGAGGAAACCAGGAGCCTTACCGAGCCCTCGAACCCACACGCCAACCCCTCGACGCGTGACGAGGGGTATAGGGACATCTCCCCGACCGCGATGGAGTGGCCAGCCAGACCGACCGAGCAACAGGAGCATCGTGGTCGCTCTTCAAACAACGACTGGCCCTTACCGCAACGGACGGCCCAACCTTCGGCCAAGTGACAGACCCTGCCACTGACGTGCTCATGGCGGCAGCTGAATGGGCGGCTGAGACAGGCTGGATGCCACCCGCACCGTGATTGGCCACACCGGACCGACGATGGGGCAAGCGTCACGGTCGCTCTGGGCGGTCGACAACGACTCCCTGAGGGTTGAGCTTCTACATGCCACTCAGTGCCCTCGCTACGGCGTCAAAGGTCGGCCACGGTGCCACCCACAC
>DVLP01000432.1 GCA_018715445.1 Candidatus Avipropionibacterium avicola
GCCGCGATGCAGACGAAGATGACGAACCACATCCCGTAGCCCAGGGCGGAGACCAGCATGTCTGCGCCCGGCGGGACCGTTGGCTTGGGGTCGATGTTCATAGTGAGGGATCCTTTCGGTGCGAACCGTCGACCGATGCCGACGGAGAGGGACTGTCACGGAGCCGTTGATCCGTGATCGCCTGGGCGATGCTGGTGATGAGCTTGCGGACCGGCCGCTTCACCGGGCGCTCGGTGACGGGCAGTGGCCGCCACTGTTCCTGCCACGGCAGGAGCCAGCCTCGCGGGGTAGTTCCGAGGCTGGACTCGATGCGGGTTCGAAGATCGGGATGAACCGTAGGGGCGTCTGCGACCAGGACGAGGCCCACAAGCTGCACCCACGGCACAGCGTTGGAACCCCACTCCCTAGCCGCGTTGACCGCCGCTTCCAGCCCGTGGCCGGTGGTACGAGCAACCAGAAGAACCAGCGGCGGCAACTGCCGCGTGACAGGTTCTGTTGGCCAGCACTGGCCGTGGTCGTGCACATCAAGATGGTCAGACAGCGCAGTGGCAACGCTGGTGGCCCCCGCTCCCCCGTGACAGCCGACGACCGCAACCGTCGCGGTCGAGGGCATCGGTTGACGGCCGAGGACCGGGTTCATCACCGGGGCACATCCAACCGGGACCTGAGGGCCAGCCACGAACGTGGCAGGCCCGTCCTCGACCGGGCCAGGGGCAGCACTGGGCCCGGCAGGCTGAGGCGCACCCAGGAACGGGTTCAGCCCTGCAGTCGGGAGTCGTTCACGTAGCGTCACTGCTTACATCACCTCTATCTACACACTACAGTCAATAGGTTAAGGCGGCCATAGTCAAGGACTTTGACCTAAGTCATCATGCCCCAATCGAACGAATGCGGGACACGGTGGCCTCCAGCGTTGCCAGGTCCTGCTCGGAGACGCCGTACCTCTCACGGATGGAGGCACGGGTCTTGCTCAACTCGCTGAGCACCTCGAGCTGGGCGAGGATGCGTTGGGAGACTTCCTCGTTCAGGAAGTACTCCATGGGGACCTCGAACAGGGTGGCGAGGCCGTACACAATCTGGGCCGAGGGGTTCGTGCGACGCCCATTTCTCAGCATCCACACGTAATTCTGTGTCACCGGGATCCCGCTGGCGCTAATTTCCTCCGCGATCCGTTCGTCGCTGTAGTAGCCCTGCCCATCCCTACGCGGCACGTGGTCGACCAGCGCCTGGAGACGCGCCCCGAACTGCGGGACCCCCCCGTCCTCCGTGGCGCCGCCCGTCGATGATCGAGTCATCCGCTTCCTTTCGTGGTCCGGAGCCCCCGTGCTCGCCGGAGGCTCAGCCTCCTCCGGCAATTACTCTAGTCAACATCGACGTTGGCGTCTAGGATGAACCAGAGTCAGTCTCAAAGGGAGGTCTGCCAGGGTGAAGGCCGTCGGAGCAGTCGGGATCGCAGTGCTGGGGCTCGTCGTGAGCCTGGCCATGCTGGTCACCCTCCTGGGAGACGAAGAACCTGCACCGACTGTCGACACCGGCGGGCTGAGCGATGCGGTCCCCGCCGAGTTCCGAGAGGCACTCATCCTTCACGGCGCTCGATGCACCCAGATCAGTCCCGCCCTACTCGCGGCCCAGATCGAAGCGGAGTCAGGGTGGAACCCCCGCGCCGAATCGCCCGTGGGTGCTCGTGGGCTTGCGCAGTTCATGCCCGGGACGTGGGCAAGCTATGGAACCGACGGTGACGGGGACGGCAAAGCTGACGTCTACAACCCGGCCGACGCGATCGCCTCTCAAGCCAAGTACATGTGCGCTCTCGCAGAACTGGTCACCAGCTTCGGGATACCGGGTGACCTCACTTCCCTGATGCTCGCGGCCTACAACGCCGGCCCCGGGGCGGTGAAGTCTGCAGGAGGAATCCCCCCGTTCGCGGAGACCCAGGGCTACGTCACGAAGATCTTGGCGGCCGTCAAGAAGTACCAAGCCGCCATGGCCGGTGGTGGAGGATGGCGCGACCCCGTCCCCGACGACAAGGTCGTGCGAGGCACGCCGTTCCACAAGCCAGGACCCATGTGGGCGTGGAAGGGCTGGCACACCGGTGTCGACTACCCCGTACCGCTCGGCACGCCGGTCCTGGCAGCAGCGGCCGGCACAGTCTCCGACATCCGGGTCACACCGGGTGGCTACGGCCAGCACGTCTTCATCGACCACGGCACCATCGACGGACGCCAGATCACCACGCTCTACGCCCACATGCAGGCCTTCCAGCCGGGCCTGACCGTTGGGCAGAAGGTCGAGGCCGGCACCCAGATCGGACAGGTCGGCGCCACCGGCAACGTGACCGGTCCGCACCTGCACTTCGAGGTCCGTGCCGACTTCACCGACGGAGCGGACGACAACGAGTTCCTCGATCCCTGGACGTGGCTCGCCAGCCACAAAGGCGACCCCAAGGACCCAGACGACGACAGCGGCGGCAACGGATCGAAAGGCTCAGCCACGGCCCGACAGATCGTGACCAGCGCCAAGGAATGGCTCGGAACCCCCTACGTCTACGGGGGTGGCGAGCTCACCGGACCGTCAGGAAGCCTGCTCGGCGGGGCCACCGGCACACCAGGATTCGACTGCTCAGGACTGACCCGCGCAGCCGCCTACGTCGGCAGCGACGGCGCGATCACCCTTCCCCGCACCACCGACCAACAGGCCAAGGCCGGCAAGAAAGTCGCCAAAGCAAAGGACCGCAAACCCGGAGACCTGATCTTCTTCGACACGCTGAAGAACGGG
>DVLP01000433.1 GCA_018715445.1 Candidatus Avipropionibacterium avicola
AACGCCGATACTTGGTGTGCGTGTATCCCAGGTCTGGCAGCAGTTCTTGTCCTTCGGACCACACGGCCAGGCTCAACGGATCCCACTGGTTGTGGCCGTACTTCGGAGTCAACAGCAGGTACGCCTGGCTGGGGTTGGCCTGCTCCGGCGGCTCGGCCTCGTCCCGGTCGGCACGAGCGGCCTCATCGAGCAGGGCCAGGGTGATGACGCCCATCTTGAAGCCACCGGAATCGGCGTGCTGACCGGTGCAGGTGAACCGGATGTGGTGTTCCCCCGCGTCGAGGGCAAGCTGTCCCAGGGTGACGAACTCGCCGGAACCGCTGCCGGAGTTGAAGAAGTCGTGCTCGGCGATCACCTCGTCATCGACCGCGATCTCGTACTGTCCGTACGTCCCGGCATGGAACGGCAACAGGTCCAGGTCGTAGGTGTCACCGTCCTCGACCTCGAAGGCGAAGGTCACCGTTGCTCCCGCCCCGGAGGCCTCCAACTGCATCGTGCCGCTGGCGGCGAACTCCACCACGTCGACGGAGTGGTCGGTGACCTCGAGCTCGGGGAACTGGTGCAGCGTGCCGAACGGACCCGTGGCCGGCACACCGCCTCGTGACAGCCGAGCGACCCCGCCGCCACCGAAGGCGACCGATCCGACTCCGAACTCCGGTTGGCTCGCGGTCGAGGCCGCCCAGGTGTCCGCCATCGGGAACAGCTTGCCGTCGGGATACACCAGCACATTGGGGATCCGGCTCGATGCGTTGAGCACCGCCATGTCGGCCACCAGGTCGAGATCGGTGAAGCGCCGCCCGGTGCGTGGCGAGGAGTAGCCCTCGGCATCGGACCACCCCTTGGCGGCCGCCGCGATCCGGAACAACCCGTTCACCGACTGCAGGTGGTAGGAGAGCGTCGTCTCCTTCCAGAAGCCGTCGAACAGGAAGCCCAACCGGAGGTACTCCTCGGTGTAGTCGACGACCTCGTGGATCAGGCTGGAGTCACCGAGGGTCTTGCCCAGGGTCGCGATCCCGACATAGCTGGGGTAGTCGTTGTTGTGGTAGCGCAACATGAAGGTGCGCAGCCATTCGATCGACGGCCAGATCATCTTGTCGACGATCATCGCCCGGACGTCGTCGCCGGTCTCGGCCGACAGGACGTCAAGGGCATCGGTCTGCAGCACCAACGCCAGGGCACCACCGAGGTCGCTCATCGCGCTCAGCTCGGAGGTCGACCAGCGCGACCAGGTGCCGCCCCACCAGTGGTTGCGGGGAGTCGCGGCCGGTGCGACCGGGCGGTTCAGCCACGGGTACTCGTTGGTCGGGACCCATCCCGGATAGACCTGGGCGAACCGGTGCAACACCCGGGCCGCCCCCAGCGGGTCGGTCTGGGCGAGCCCGACGAGCTTGCCGTAGACGTGGCTGCGTTGGCGGAACCACAGATGGGCGCTGAGGAAGTAGCGCTTGCCGTCGGCATCCTCGTGGTACGGATAACTCACCTCGTCGCCGAGGCGATTGGTGACCACGAGTTCCTTGTCCTCAGGGAAATCGGGATGGGGATAGCGGGTCCCGGTCGACTTGGCGACCAGCACGTCAGGGTCGTCGGCCGACCAGTCGAAGGTGTTGTTGGGGTGCAGTCCCGGGTTGTCGGGCACACCGCAGAAGGTGAAGCCGGTCCGGTCGGGCACCAGGGCGATCAGCGCGGCCACCTCGTCCGACGGCTCGACCGGTTCGACCGTCGTGCCACCGGTCGGTGGATGGGGCTGGTTCTGCTCGAGACGGTCGCCGGCGGCGATCAGGTCCTCCCGGTCGAAGGTGGCGATCACCACCTGGTCGTCCCCGGAACGGGCCCGGATCCGGATCCGGACCTGGTACTGCCCTTCGGCGGTCGGACCCTCGTGCTCGAAGCTGGTCACCGACCCCTGGCGGGCGGTCTTCATCGCCGTGGACACCTCGGCCCAGTCCTGGCCGGGCGCCCGCCAGTCGACGCCGATCTGGTCGGCGACCGTCGACTCGTCGAGCGCGACGGTGAGTCGCTTGTGGGTGAAGTCGACGTAGTCGAGGCGGACCTCGGGTCGGCCCAGGGTCGGGGCGGTGCGCCCGGAGGCGAGTGGGGCGAGCCCGCCCAGCACGAGCCCGGCGGCCCTGTCCTGGCCGGCGATCGCGGTGGCCAGGGCTGCCGTCCCACCGGAGTAGGTGTTGTCACCGCGGCGGGTCGGCGCCGAGGTCGAGGCGGCGCGGGTCATGTCCTGGTGGTCGACGACCACGTTGAGCGAGACCGCGCTCGTGAGCGGGTCGTCGATGCCGAGCTCGGCCAGCGGGATCGCGACCTCGCAGGTGGTCGTCTCCTCCCCTGCGTCGAAGGCGCTCTCGTGGTCCTCCAACGCCGTGGTCGTGCCACCCCAGGAGAAGCTGGTGGCCGGTGACGGCTTGCGCAGCTGCACGGTGGTCGAGAAGTAGCGGCTGCCGTGGTCGACGCCGATCAGGCAGGAGACATGGGTGATCGTGGCGGCGGCAGCACCGCTGACCCGGACGCCCACGTACAGGGTGCTGTCGTCGTGGACCGCGTGCAGCGCGGTGTCCGGCACCTCGTCGAGGGCGGCGATCGTGGTGAAGCTCTGCCAGTGCGGATCGCCCCAGCGCTCGTCGGAGAGGGTGCCGTCGAGGGTGATCCCGTCGACAGTGGTGGCGATCGTGACCAGGTCGGTCCGGTTGGCCACCGTCGGGTCGGTCGCCGCGTCGCCGGGAGCGGCAAGGGCGCGAGTTGGGGCCCACTGGGCCAGGCCGGCAGCGGCAGCGACGGCGGAGGAGCTCAACAGGAAGGTACGGCGTTGCATCGGTGGTCCACCTTCATTGTGGTGTCGGGGTCGGGGACAGATCCGGGCCGGACTGGCCCACCGTGGTTTGCCAACGGTTGCACGCAGGCTCCGACGCTGTCGATGGCTGCACCCCGCACGTTACGGTTATGTTGTGACGACCTCGCCTACGGGACGAGGTCTCGTCCCTCGACCCCCGACCCCCGAGCCCGCACCACTTCGACCCCCGAGCCCGTCGAGGGGCAGGTTCACCCACCCCAGTACGCTGCCGTCCATGAGCGTTGCTCGAACCATCAGGAACGGACTGGCCGCCACGGCCGGCGTCGGTGCGGCCGCCCTGGCGTGGGCCTGCGTCGAGGCGAAGACGTATGTGCTGCGTCGCCTCGACGTGCCCGTCCTGGCCCCCGGAAGCCGACCGGTGAAGGTGCTGCACCTGTCCGACCTCCACCTGCTGCCCCAGCAGGTCGACAAGCAGGAATGGGTCGCCGGGCTGGCCGGACTGGAGCCGGACCTGGTCGTCAACACCGGCGACAACACCTCCAGTGCCGAGGCCTGGCCGTACGTGGTCGCCTCCCTCGGGCGACTGCTGGACCGGCCCGGCGTGTTCGTGCACGGCTCCAACGACTACTTCGCCCCGAAGCCGAAGAACTGGCTGGACTACCTCGAGCGCGGCCACAAGGCGGGCCCGCCCGGGCCGCCCTCGGATGCCGCCAAGCGTGAGCTGCCGTGGCGTGAACTCGACCAGGTCTTCATCGACCGGGGATGGGTGCGACTCACCCAGGCCGAGACGGTGATGGAGGTGGCCGGTCAGCGCATCCTGCTGCGCGGCACCGACGACGCCCATCTCGGACTCGACGACTACCCCGCCGTGGCCGGACCCCGTCCGGACGGAGTGACCCTGCAGCTCGGGGTGACCCATGCGCCCTACCTGCGGGTGCTCGACGCGATGACCGCCGACGGCGCCGACCTGCTCCTGGCCGGCCACACCCACGGCGGCCAGGTCTGTGTGCCGGGCTTCGGAGCACTGGTCACCAACTGCGACCTGGACGCTGCCCGGGTCAAGGGACTGTCACGCCACGTCCATGACGGTCGGGTCGCCGCACTGCACGTCTCGGCAGGGCTCGGGACCTCGCCGTACGCCCCGATCCGGTTCGCCTGCCGGCCTGAGGCGACCCTGCTCCGACTGGTCCCTCGCACGGCCTGATCCGGCATCCGGGGCCAAGATGACCTCGCCCGAGGTTTGGGCTAGACTCTTCGAGGTTCAGTTGCCGATCGGCGGCTGATCGGGGTGTGGCGCAGCTTGGTAGCGCGCTTCGTTCGGGACGAAGAGGTCGCAGGTTCAAATCCTGTCACCCCGACACTGATCGGAATGGCTCGACCCACGCATTGTGGGGTCGGGCCATTCCGCATTTCTGCCCCATCCAACTCCCTCGCCCAGCCCTGCCACCGGCCTCGCGCTGCAAACTGTCGCGTCCACAGCGTCGGCATCGACACAGGGTGGATGCCGACGCCCAGGAGACGACAGTTTGTCGGCCACCCCCATGTAGATTCGGCGACAGACGACCAACCGAGGAGACCTGCGATGACCCGCTCCGTGATCCACACCGCCGACGCCCCGCCGCCGGCCGGCCCGTACAGCCAGGGCGTCCTGGGTGGCGGGCTGTTCTTCACTGCCGGGTTCGGACCGCAGGATCCCGAGACCGGCGAGGTGGCCGAGACCGTCGGCGAGCAGACCCGTCAGGTGTTGCGCAATGTCGAGGCTGCGCTGAAGGCCCAGGGGCTCTCGCTCGACGACGTGGTCAAGGTGACGGCCTACCTGCAACACCTGAAGCGCGACTTCGAGGAGTACAACGCCGTCTACGGCGACGTCTTCGCCCAGCCGTACCCCGCTCGCACCACTGTCGGAGCCGAGCTCTACGACATCCTGGTCGAGATCGACGTCGTCGCGGTGGCGAGCTGACTCCTCGACGGACTCGGGTGCCGATCCGCCGGCGTCAGCGTCTCTCCTAGGATCGATGCCATGCGCCTGCTGCTGATCCGTCACGGACAGACCCCCAACAATGTCTCCGGCACCCTCGACACCGCGATCCCCGGTGCCGGCCTCACCGCACTGGGCCACACCCAGGCCGAGGCCGTACCGGACGCGCTGGCCGACGAGCAGATCGCCGGACTGTACGTGTCACGCCTGGTCCGCACCCACCTGACGGCAGCCCCGCTCGCCACCGCACGGGGGCTCGAGGCTCGGGTCCAGCCCGGACTGGAGGAGATCTCGGCCGGGAAGTACGAACTCGACAGCAGTGCCGAGGCCGTCAGCGCCTATCGGGACTGCTGTGCTGCCTGGGTGCACGGTCGACTCGACGACACCCTGGGTGAGAGCGGTCATGACTTTCTGGGCCGCTACCGCTCAGCCCTGGGCACGATCGCCGAGGCTCATGGCGCCGACGACACCGTGGCCGTGGTGAGCCACGGTGCCGCCATCAGGATCTTCAGCGAGATCTCGACCGGGATGGACCCGGACGGTCATCACGAGCGTCGACTGCGCAACACCGGGATGGTCATCCTGACCGGAGATCCCCGTACTGGTTGGGAACTGACCGACTGGAACGAGCATCCGGTCGGCGGCAGCCACCTCAGCGGGGATGCCTCCCATGACGTGACCGCCGACGACGAGGCCGCGCCGACCGCCTGAGCTGCAGCGGGGTTTTTACCCCTCGACGAGCTCGGGGGTCGGGGGGGGACGAGCGTGACCTCAGGTGAGGGCTGCCTCGGCCAGGTCGTTGAGCTCGTAGGCGCCACGGCCGTCGATCGACTCGCGGATGATGTCGGCGTGGCCGGCATGGCGGGCGTACTCCTCGACGGCATGCATCGCGACCCAGCGGGCCGGCCAGGTGTCGAGGTCGGACGGGAACCAGGGCTGGTCCGGGACCGGGATCCGACGCTCCAGATCGGTCGTGCTGATCACCGTCTCGGCCCAGGTGGCGAGCTCATGGAGCTCGGCGATCAGGATCTCGGCGGTGTCGTCGTCGCGGACACCTTTGGGCTCGACGGCGCCGGCAGCCCAGTCATGCTCGTCGTACTCCACCGTGGCGGGGTCGAAATCGACCGAGAGCTGGGCGAGCAGGCCCTTGCGGCTGACGAACAGGACGTGACGCGCGACCGCGGCCAGGCTCATCGCCGATGCGCTCGGGGTGGCACGGATCTGCTCAGGCGTCAGCCCGTGCAGGCTGGCAGCGATCTGACGCAGCTGGTTGGCCGCGAACGCGGCGAGCGCGTCGTTCTCGGTGGTGACGGTGCGGGTGAGGAACCCCATGATGATCTCCTTCGGTGGGTGGGAACCGGACTGGAAACCATCATGGGGCCCTCTGTGGACACTTTCTGTCCTAATGCCCCTCGACGGGCTCGGGGTGCGTTCGGGCAGCCCCTCGACGGGCTCGGGGGGCGTTGTGGGCCCCCGAGCTCGGGGGCGTGGGCGTCAGGCGGCGGCGGAGGTCTCGGCCTGGTCGGCGTCGAGGCCCAGGGCGGCCCGGACCAGCTCGGCCACATCGGTCATCGGGCGGACCGTGACCGACTCCAGGATGTCGGAGGGGACCTCGTCCAGGTCGGGTTCGTTGCGCTGCGGCACGAAGACCTCGGTGAGCCCGGCCCGCTGGGCGGCGAGCAGCTTCTGCTTCACTCCCCCGATCGGCAGCACCCGACCGTTGAGGGTGACCTCACCGGTCATCCCGACCTCCGGCCGTACGGGCACACCGAGCGCCATCGAGACGATCGCGGTCACCATGGTGACCCCGGCCGACGGGCCGTCCTTGGGCACCGCTCCCGCGGGCACGTGGACGTGCAGGTTCCCTTCCAGGACGGAACGATCAGCGATCCCGAACTCCTCGGCATGGGCCCTGACATAGGACAACGCGATCTGCGCGGACTCCTTCATGACATCGCCCAACTGACCGGTCAGGGTCAGCCCCGGCTTGCCGTCGGTGGTCGCGGCCTCGACCGAGAGCACGTCGCCACCGAAGCCGGTGACGGCCAGCCCGGTCGCCACGCCCGGCACCGAGAACCCGTCGCGGGACTCCGGGGTGAACCGTGCCCTCCCGATGATGTCGGGCAGATCCGCGACGTCGATCACCACGGGTTCCACCGCAGATTGATCCTCGCCCGACAACTCGCCCGACGACTCGGTCGACGCCTCGGTCGGCAACTGGGTCGCGACCTTGCGCAAGGCCTTGCCCAGCAGGCGTTCCAGCTGTCGTACGCCCGGCTCGCGGGTGTGGTTGGCGATCAGCTCATCCAGGGCCTCGTCGGTGATGCTCACCTCGTCGGCGTCCAGGGCCGTGCGCTCCAATTGCCGTGGCAGCAGGAAGTTCCGGGCGATCGCCCGCTTGTCGTCGGCGGTGTAGCCGTCGACGGTGATGAGCTCCATCCGGTCCAGTAGTGCCTGCGGGATGTTCTCCACGACATTGGCCGTCGCCAGGAACAGCACGTCCGACAGGTCGAGGTCGACGTCCAGGTAGTGGTCCACGAAGGTGTGGTTCTGTGCCGGGTCGAGCACCTCCAGCAGAGCCGCGGACGGGTCACCGCGGAAGTCGGAGCCGACCTTGTCGATCTCGTCCAGCAGCACCACGGGGTTCATCGATCCAGCCTCGGAGATCGCTCTGACGATCCGTCCGGGCAGGGCTCCGACATAGGTACGCCGATGGCCACGGATCTCTGCCTCGTCACGCACACCGCCCAGGGCGACCCGGACGAACGTGCGTCCGAGGGCGCGGGCAATGCTCTCGCCGAGCGAGGTCTTGCCGACCCCAGGCGGACCGGCCAGGGCCAGCACGGCCCCCGAGCCTCGTCCACCGACGACCTCCAGCCCGCGGGAGGCACGGCGGGCACGGACCGCCAGGTGCTCGACGATGCGTTCCTTCACATCGGTCAGGCCGTGGTGGTCGTCATCCAGCACCCGCCGGGCCTCGACCAGGTCGGTCGAGTCGGTGGTGCGCACCGACCAGGGCAGATCGAGCACGGTGTCCAGCCAGGTGCGGATCCAGCCGGCCTCGGGGTTCTGGTCGCTGGCCCGTTCGAGCTTGCCGACCTCCCGCAGCGCAGCGGTGCGGACGTGGTCGGGCAGCTCGGCCTCCTCGACCCGCGTGCGGTAGTCCTGCGCCCCTTCGGGCTCATCCTCGCCGAGCTCGGTACGGATGGCGGCGAGTTGCTGGCGCAGCAGGTACTCCCGCTGGCTCTTCTCCATCTGCTCACGGACCTCACCGGCGATCGTGTCGTTGACCTCGATCTCGGCCAGGTGGTCGCGGGTCCACTCGATCAGCAGGCGGAGTCGCTCGGCCACGGCCGGGGTCTCCAGCAGCTCACGCTTGCGGGTGTCGTCGATCCAGGAGGTGTAGCCCGACAGGTCGGCCAGCGCCGACGGGTCACTGACCCGGTTGACGGTGTCGATCACCTGCCAGGCGTCGCGGCGTTGCAGCAGGGCGATCGCCAGGCTGCGGTACTCGTCGGCCAGGGCCGTGATTGCCTCGTCGACCTCCTCCTCGGCGACCGGGGTGGCCTCGACCCACAGACCGCTGCCCTCCCCGGCGACACCGGAGCCGATCTTGACGCGCTGCTCGGCGCGCACCACGGCGGCCGGGGTGCCCGAGGCCGTTCGGCCGAGCTGGACCACGCGGGCCTCGACGCCGTACGAGGGATAGCGGTCGGCGAGCCGCGGGGCGACGATCAGTCGCTCGTCGGCGTGGGCACGGGCGGTGTCGATCGCGCTGCGGGCGCTGTCGTCGAGCTCGAGCGGGACGACCATCCCGGGCAGGACGACCTGGTCAGGGAGGAAGAGAACGGGCAGTCGCAGGGCTGATTCCATGCTGGTGCACTCCTGATAATCGTTGGACACCCGAGTTGAGCGTCATCGACTCAACCCACTCGAGACCCGGTTTCATTCCCCCGATCGAGTAGTTCACCGACGGCGAACGGGCGGGCGCCCGCTCCCACGGGTTGGGCGCGCCCGTGACGGGCCACCCGGGGCCCGGGTACGGTTTCGCGAACCCGCCCGCTCCGAGCCGAGGACTGCCCATGAGCCCCACTGCCAGCCGTACCCTCACCGTCGCCGACGGCCGGCTCGTCCGAGACGGGCAGCCCCACCGGGTGCTGTCCGGGGCACTGCACTACTTCCGGGTGCACCCCGATCTGTGGCGCCACCGGCTGCAGAGCCTGCAGGCGATGGGGCTGAACTGTGTCGAGACCTACGTCCCGTGGAACCTCCACGAGCCCCATCCGGGCGAGTTCGTCTTCGAGGGTCTCGGCGATCTCGAGGGCTTCCTCGACCTGGCCGCCGAGCTCGGCCTGGACGCGATCGTGCGCCCCGGGCCCTACATC
>DVLP01000434.1 GCA_018715445.1 Candidatus Avipropionibacterium avicola
GCCAGCGTGCGCCGGGCCATCCGGTCCCAGGTGTGCTGCCTGGCGTGCTCCAGACCGCCCGCGCCGAGGCGGCGTGCCTCGGCCGGGTCGCGGAGCAGACCCGTGACCGCGTCGGCCCAGGCCTGCGGGTCACGGGTACGCAGCACCAGCCCGGTCTCGCCGTCCCGGACCGCTTCGACCAGCCCGCCGGCGGCGGAGGCAACCACGGGTACACCACAGGCGGAAGCCTCCAGCGCGGTCAGCCCGTAGGTCTCCGAGTGCGAGGGGTTGAGAACGAGTCGGGCACCAGCCATCAGGTCGGCGAGCTGGTCCCGGTCCCGGGCGCCCACGAAGCGCACCCGCTCCCCCAGCCCTCGCTCGGCCACCAGCTGGTGCAGGTCATCGACGTAGGCGTCGAAGCCGCTGGTCGCCCCGCCGCAGATGATCAGCTCGCCGACGAGCGACGGCTCGATCCGGCCGAACGTCTCGATCGCCAGGTCGACGCCTTTGAGCGGCTCCAGCCGTGCGGCCACGAGCAGGTAGTCCGGACCCGGCTGGCCGGCGCGCTCCCGGCGGAACTGGTCGGTGTCCACCCCCGGTGGAATCACCTGCACGCGGGCGGGATCGGAGCCGAGGCGGTCGACGATAGTGTCCCGTTCGGCGCTGCTCACCGCATGCAGTTCGTCGGCCTGGCCGGCCAGCACCTTCTCGGCCGCGAGTCGACCCGGTGACTCCGGTCGCTCCCCTGCGCTGAGCGGGGTGTGCGGGGCGGCCGCGATGCTGTGCAGAGACTGCACCAGCGGCGCACCCCACCTCGCTGCAGCCTCGCGCGCGGCCAGGCCGGAGTACCAGTGGTGGGCATGCACCAGGTCGTAGCCCGGCAGCGCGCCGAGAGCATCGGCAAACGCCGGCACGAGTCCTTCGTGCGCACTCTTCGGCAGGACCTCGACCGGCCCGGCGGTGAAGTGCCTCAGACGCACGCCCGGGTCGAGCTCGATGCTGGCGGGAGCCTCGGGGTCGATGCGGCGGGTGAGGATCTCGACGTCGACGCCCAGGCGGCCGAGCTCCCGGCTCAGTTGGCGGATCACGACGTTCATCCCACCCACATCACCGGCTCCCGGTGCAGCGCCCGGGGAGGTGTGCACGCTGATCATCGCGACGCGCAGGGACACCGCATCAGTCTACGAACCGCTGGCGGCAGGTCGTGGCTCGGTCCACCCATCGGGCCCCGCGTCTCGCGCGTGTGGGCGGGTGCAGCCATGCGAACCTTGCTGCGGAGTGGCTTGGCTAGCGCAAGCATGCGCTCAATTCGCTGATCGACGTGAACGTCCGTTCCCCACCTGGCCGGCCGATGATGCGGATGCCGTCCGTGACCGCAGGTCGGAACCGGAAGGTGTACGACACACGTGATCCGGCCGCGCGCGAGTATGGGTAGGTGGGCGAGACCTGCTGTCTCGGTATGTCACGCCATACTCCTCGCCGCCGCACCTGCACACGGAGGTCACGTTCGAACCAGCCCCCAGTGTCGAAGACGTCGCCGGTGGTGTAGACGAGTTCGTTGACGCGGAGGGGTCGCGGCCAGGTGTAGCCCCACCAGCTGGCATCCTTGCGCTCGTTGTTCCAATCGTCCTCACTACGCTCGGTCGACTGGTCGAAGAGCACGCTCGCGTCCCCGACGTGCAGGCACCGCTGCACGGTCACCGCATCCGGCAGCAGCGCGAGATTGCTCCCGTTCCGCTCGTTGCGTTCCGGGTCCGGGTCGGTGAGGGTGACCGCGAACCGGCGGAGGTTGAAGTTGTACCGGCCCTTCGGATGCGCACCGCACGGGCCGCAGATGTTCGACTGCACCCACATCTGCCGGCCGTCAGCGGAGATGAACTTCGACGGGATCGTCGGTGTGTAACCGCCGTGCTTGTCCAGGGTCCACGTGGCCCCGAAGTCCTTGACCGACTTGCCCCACGGCCCCCACGGCGTGGGTGCGTCGTAGATCGTCCACTGGTAAGCGTTCCAGCCGGTCAGGAAGTAGCGCTGCAGGGGCTTGTTGTAGACGACCGACCCCTGTGCCAACGGCAACAGGTGGTGTGCACCCTGCTCCGAGAATATCTCCCGGTAGCTGCGCGTATCGTCGTGCAGCACCGGACGGCGTGCGTCGAGGTCGGGTGACCAGGTCGCTTGCCCGGACCGTCGGCGACCGGTGAAGAACTGCCACCGCTGTCGGTCCTGCACACGTCCTCGCGGCACCCTGGCGAGATAGACGTCCTGCGCCTGACGCCAGTTGTTGTCGATGCCGTACAGGTAGACGAACTCGTCGGGTGCGTCGGCGTAATCCTTGCCGTAGTCGAGGAACATGATCGTGGTGAACACTCCCTCGGCGAACATCGGACCGTTGGTGTCCCAGGTCCAGGTGCGGCCGTGGTCGGTCGACCGGGAGATCGTCACCGCCGGTGCACTGTCGAAGCTGTCCTTGGCGAGGTCCTGCACCGCGACGTACAACACGCCGTCGATGCACGCCATGCCGGTCGGCTTACGGTTGAAGTCGGGCCCGGTCCAGACCGGAGCCACCTCGTTGGCCACTGCCAGTCTGGTCCCGGTCAGCTCGCCGCCCTCGGGCGTGCCAGTGATCCGGTTGATCGCGACGTCCGGCCCGGGTGCGGGGCCGAAGCCTCGGCCATCACCGTTCGCCGCGTACAGCTCGTCGTCGTCGCCCCAGCACGACGGCCACAGGTCCCCCACGCTCGGGACGACGATCGAGGCGTTCTCCTCGATCGCGAACGTGGCGAAGGTCGTACTCGGTTCAGCATCGGGCCGGCCGGGCCGCTCGGAACCGGCGGCGGCTCGGGCCAACGGGGCGCCGATCGCGGCCAGACCGGCCGTGAGCGGAACCGAGGTGATCAGGGTGCGGCGGTCCATGCTCTACTCCTCCTCGTGCAGGTTCGGTGAACAGGTGTGCTGGTACGAAGCGATTCCTGCTCGGTGCCGTCCGTACGTCTTCGTGCTGGCACTCACGCCTTCACCGCTCCTGCGATGCCCTCCACGAAGTAGCGCTGCAGCACGATGAACAGGATCACCACCGGCAGCAGGGAGATCACTGCGGCGGCGGCCATCCCTGACCAGTCGGTGGAGTTCTCGCCGACGAAGGCGAGCATGCCGACCGACAATGTCCGCAGATCCGGTCGTGAGAAGGTGAACACCAGCGGCAGGAAGAACGCGTTCCAGGTGGCCATGAACGTCATCAGCGTGACCGTCGCGGTCACCGGGCCGGCCATCGGCAGCATCACCTGGAGGAAGGTGCGCAAGAACCCGGCACCGTCGACGGTCG
>DVLP01000435.1 GCA_018715445.1 Candidatus Avipropionibacterium avicola
AGGGGCTGGGCTACACCTGGCGCCCTTGGGGCACCCGGCCCAGGTGGCACTCAGTCGACGAGCTTGTGGAGCAGGGCGGCCAGTTGGTGGCGCTCGGCGACACTGAGGCGACCCAGGAAGTCTTCGACGTCGGCCGTACGAGCCTTCTCGGCCCGACCCAGCAGTTCGCGACCGGCAGCAGTGGCCCGTACGGCAATCGCCCGCCGGTCACCGGGAACGGGGCCCCGTTCGACCAGGCCACGCTCGACCAGGGCATCGACGACATCGGTGACCGAGCGGTTCGCCACCGCAAGCCGCTCGGCGAGCTCCGACAACCGCAGGGACTCCCCCGAGACGACGGCACGCAGGGCGCGGACCTGGTGCGGGGACAGGTCCAACGGCTGCAGCACCTCGACCCAGCGACGACGCATCCGGTGCGAGGCACGGCGCAGCAGCTCACCGGGATCATCGAGGCGCTGGGTGTCCGCCGACGGGTCGACCATGGCCACAGCGTAGCGAGGTTCGCGCCGACCCAATCGCACTGATCCACCTATCCAATGATCGTTAGCCTTGGTATTTAGTTTTTGCAAGCACTACCATCGGCCGCGTGGATCAGATCCGGAGCATTGCCCAAATGGCATCCGCCCTGCGTCCTGCCGTCCTCCGCCTCGCCCGGCGCCTGCGCCAGATGCGGGCCCACGACTTCGACCTGGGGACCGGCCAGCTGCAGGCGATGGGATGCCTGTTCCGCAACGGACCGATGTCGATCGGTGAGTTGGCCCAACGCGAGCAGGTCAGACCGCCGTCGATGACCCGTACGGTCGACAGCCTCGAGGAGCTCGGCCTGGCCACCCGCCAGACCAGCGAGGAGGACCGACGCCGCGCGATGGTCGAGCTGACCGACACCGGGCGCGACCTGGTCGTCAAGGACCGCCAGCGGCGCGACGCCTGGCTGACCCAACGGGTCGCCGACCTCACCCCACAGGAACGGGCCGTGCTGCGCGAGGCCATCCCGATCCTGGAGAAGGTGACTGCTGAGTGAAGACCGCGATGTTCGCAGCGCTGGGCGAACGGAACTACCGCCTGTTCTGGTCGGGATCGCTGCTGTCGAACGTCGGCACCTGGATGCAACGCGTCGCCCAGGACTGGTTGGTCCTGGAGCTGTCCAACGGTTCCGGCCTGGCCGTGGGCATCACCACCGCCCTGCAGTTCGGCCCGACCCTGGTCCTGCCGGGGTTGTCCGGGTTGGCCGCCGACCGCTTCGACAAACGGTTCCTGCTCAAGCTGACCCAGGTGTGGATGGCCGCCTGTGCCCTCACCCTCGGCATCCTCACCATCGCCGGGATGGCCCAGGTCTGGCACGTCTACGTCCTGGCCCTGCTCTTCGGCGTCGGCAGCGCCTTCGACATCCCGGCTCGTCAGGCCTTCGTCAGTGAAGTGGTCGGACCGGAGAAACTGCCGAACGCCATCGCCCTCAACTCGGCCGGCTTCAATGTCTCCCGCCTGATCGGCCCTGCGGTCGCCGGTCTGGTGATCCACCAGTTCGGCTCCGGGTGGGCAATCCTGTCGAACGGCTTCAGCTATCTGGCCTTCATCGGTGGGCTGTTGTTGATGGACGGCACCCGACTGTTCCCGACCAAACGCGTCGCCCGCGGCAAACGCCAGGTCCGCGCGGCCCTCAGCTACATCCGCAACCGTCCCGACGTGATGCTGATCCTGGGCATCCTGGGCTTCATCGGGACGTTCGGCCTGAACTTCCAGATGACCTCGGCCCTGATGGCAACCGAGATCTATCACCAGGACGCCCAGGGGTACGGGATCCTCGGCACCATCATGGCGGTCGGCTCCCTCACCGGAGCCCTGATCGGGGCCCGTCGCCGCAAGGCGCCACGGTTGAGGTTCTTCCTGGTCACGGCGGCCTGCTTCGGCATCATGCTGATCGTGTCCGGTTCGATGCCGACCTATCTGGCCTTCGCGCTGTCGCTGCCCTTCATGGGGTTGTCGTCCCTGCTGACCATGAACGCCGCCAACACGATCGTGCAGATGACTGTCGACCCGCAGCTGCGCGGACGCGTGATGGCGATCTACATCCTGGTGATGCAGGGCGGCACCCCCTTCGGCGCTCCCCTGCTCGGCTGGTTCGCCGAGCTCTGGGGCGCGCGCTCGACGCTGTGGGTCGGCGGCGGCATGGTGCTGATCGGCGAGCTGCTGGTCCTGCTGTTGCTGGTCCGCAAGCTCGATGTCGGCCTGTGGCAGGAGATCCGACCGTACGCAGGCAGGATCATCCATCCTCGGCGCAGCAGTCAGGAGAGCACCTGAGCCAGCCCGACGAACTGGCGTCGATGGGCGGTCGGGGTGGTGCCGTGGCGTGCCACGAAGTTCTGCCGGAAGGTCACCGGGCTGGCGAAGCCGCAGGCCCGTGCGACCCGGGCGATCGAGAAGTCCGTCGACTCCAGCAGCCGGCGGGCGTGGTCGAGGCGACGGGCGGCCAGCCACTGCGCCGGAGTCGTCCCGACCGTCTCGCGGAACCGTCGGGTGAAGTGACGGGGGCTCATCCCGGCCCGCTGCGCCAGCGTCGCGACGGTCAGGGCCTCGTCGAGGTGGTCACTGGCCCACGCCATGGTGGTCGCGATCGGGCCGACCCCCGGCGACGGCGGCACCGGACGGTCGAGGTACTGCGCCTGGTTGCCGTCACGGTGCGGCGCCACCACCATGCTGCGGGCCACCCGGACCGCAGCCTCGGCGCCGAGCCGGGAGCGCACCAGGTGAAGGCAGGCATCCAGTCCGGCGGCTGTGCCGGCACTGGTCAGCACGTCGCCGTGGTCGATGTGGAGCGCCTCGGCGCGGACCTCGACCTCACGGTGGCGACGGGCCAGCAGCTCGGCGTGGAACCAGTGGGTGACCGCGGCCCGACCGTCCAACAGTCCGGCATCGGCGACCGGAAAGGCCCCCAGGCAGAGCCCCACGACCACCGCACCGCGGTCATGGGCCGCCCGGATGGCCTCGACCAACGACGGCGCGGCCGGGACGAAACTGGTCGGCCAGGAACCGAAGACCACCACATCGGCGCGGTCGAGCACCTCGGCTCCGGAGAGGTCGCCCAGCGACACCCCCTCCGCCGTACGGATCGGGCCCGCCGTGCGCTCCGCATCGGTCCACACCACGGTCTGCCAGTCGGCCAGACCGAGTCGCGCGACCTCGCCGAACACGGCCAACGGCGTGGCCAGGTGAAACATCGAGATGCCGTCGAAGGCATGGATCGCGATCCGCATCTGTCCTGAATCCATCGAAAGTAGTCTTCTGGGACACTCACGCTAGCACCGTCCGTCCGGGTCGACTGGAGCTCCACCACCGAACGAGGAGCCCCAGTCCGATGTCTGACACCCCCACCCCACGCCGTGCCCTGGTCCTGGTCGACGTCCAACTCGAGTACGTCACCGGCCGCCTGACGATCGACCCACCCGTCCTGGACGCCGCCATGGCGAGGATCATGGACCTGATCGAGGTTGCCGAGCAGCAGCAGGTGCCGATCGTGGTGGTCCGCCACGAGAGTCCGGCTGCCGCCCCGCTGCTTGCCGCCGGCTCGCCCGGCGCGCAGCTCCACCCCGAGGTGGTACGGCGTCGCCGCCCGGGCTGGCTGGAGCTCACCAAGCGGTGGGCCAGCGTCCTGGACGACACCGACCTGGCGGACTGGTGCGCACGCAACAGCATCGACACCCTGAGCCTGGTCGGCTTCATGGCCAACAACTGCCTGCTCGCCACGGCGGCAGGAGCGGCACCGTACGGGCTCGCCGTGGAGGTGGTCTCCGACGCCACGGCCACACTCGGGTTGCGCAATGCCCACGGGTCGGTGGGCGACGCCCAGCTCCACCAGGCCTTGATGGTGCTGTTGCACTCCAACTTCGCTGCGGTCAGCGACAGCGCAACCTGGGCTGAGGCCGTACGCCGTCGGGTCCCGACCCCGCGCAGTTCACTGCTCGCCTCGATCCCCGACCCGGCTGGGTCAGGCGGGTCAGACCAGGACGGTCGAGACCGGCAGCGAGGACGTCGCGCTGAAGTCGGGTGACGACGGGGGCAACCCGGCCGACACCACGGCAGCACCGAGGGCAGCGATCATCGCCCCGTTGTCGGTGCACAGCGCCGGACGGGGGCTGCGGACCTCGACTCCGGCCTCCGGCGCCCGTTCGGCCAGCATCGAACGCAGCCGCGAGTTGGCGGCGACCCCGCCACCGATCAGCAGGTGCTCGATGCCGTTGGTACGGCAGGCATCCAGCGCCTTGGTGACCAGTACGTCGCAGACCGCCTCCTGGAAGCTCGCCGCGACGTCGCCGAGCTCGTAGTCGACGCCGTCACGCTCGGCGATCTCGACCCAGCGGGCGACCGCCGTCTTCAACCCGGAGAAGGAGAAGTCGTAGCGGTGCCGTTCCAGGTCGCGGCGGCTGGTCAACCCCCGCGGGAAGGCGATCGCGGTCGGCGATCCGGTGGCGGCCTTGTCGATCACCGGCCCACCCGGATAGCTCAACCCCAGCACCCGGGCGACCTTGTCGTACGCCTCACCGGCCGCATCGTCGATGGTGGCGCCGAGCTCGACGATGTCGCCGACCACGTCGCGGACCATCAACAGCGAGGTGTGACCGCCCGAGACCAGCAGGGCAGCGCACGGGGTGGGCAGCTCGCCGTGGTCCAGCAGGTCGACCGCGACATGGCCGACCAGGTGGTTCACCCCGTACAGCGGCTTGTCCCAGGCCAGCGCGCTCGCCTTCGCGGTGGCCACCCCGACGGCCAGGGCACCCATCAGCCCGGGCCCGGCGGTGACCGCGATCGCGTCGAGCTCGACCGGATCGACCCCGGCGGTGGCCAGCGCCCGTTCCAGGGTCGGCACCATCGCCTCCAGGTGTGCACGGCTGGCGACCTCGGGGACCACCCCGCCGAAGCGGGCGTGCAGCTCCATCGAGCTGGCAACCTCATTGGCCAACAGTTGGTTGCCTCGTACGATCCCGACCCCGGTCTCGTCGCAGGAGGTCTCGATGCCCAACACCAAGGGGCCGCTCATCCTCGTACTCCTTCTGCTCCTGCGTCCTGTGCTCCGGCGTCGCGTGCTCCTGCAGTCGTGCGCAGGTGCAGGTCCCAGGCCCGCATCACCAGGGCGTGGCGGCCGGCGCCGTAGTAGTTTTCGCGGGCGGTCAGCTGCTCGAACCCGGCGCGGCCGTAGCAGGCGATCGCCGCATCGTTGTCGTGACGGACCTCGAGCAGCATCCGGGTCGCCCCGGCCGCCGCAGCCGCGTCGAGCCCGGCGTGGACCAGTCGGGTCGCGATGCCGCGGCGACGCCGCACCGGATCGACGACCACCCGCATCAGGTCGCTGGCGGGCGGCAGCAGCTGGACGCTGATCGCGCCGACCACGGTGTCGTCGATGACGGCGAGGCGCACCCAGCGATCGGCACCGTCGAGTTCACCGGCCCAGGAGGTCGACGACCACCGCTCGGCGGCATCGAAGCCGACCCGTTCCAGCTCGACCAGGGCCGCCAGGTCGTCGGTGGTGGCCTCGCGCAGGCTCACCCCGGTCACTGCGGTGCCCTGGGGGACAGGCCGCGCAACAGCCGTGGCCCGGTGGGCAGGGCGGACTTGCGGCCCTTCGGCTCGGCGGCATCAGGTCGACGCAGATAGAGCGGTTCGGAGCCGGCCGCGGCGAGTTGCGGACCGACGACCGCCATCACGGCCGGGTCCAGGTGGCGAGGTCCGTCGACCACCCGGTCACCGAGCTCGTCGGCGTAGTGCTCGACGCCGGGGCCGACCGTGGGCAGGTCCGGCAGCTCACTGGGCAGGCTGACCTGCGGTCCGACGATCCGTTCGGCGCCGCGGTACTGCGCCCAGTAGAGCTCCTTGCGGCGGGCATCACTGCACACCACGTACTCCTCCGCGCGTCCTTCACCGCACTCGGTGTCTCCCCACTGGGCCGCGACCACGTCGAGGCTGCAGATCTCGTGCCGGGCGATCCCGGCGGTCGAGGCCAGCGTCCACCCGGTGACGATGCCGACCCGCAGACCGGTGAACGGACCGGGCCCCATCCCGATGACGACCAGGTCGACCTCCGACAGCCCGAGCCCGGCCTCATCCAGCACCGAGCGCACCGACGGGGTGAGCTGCTCGACATGGGCCCGGCTGTCGGTCACGACCCGGCTCGCCAGCACCTGAGGACCGCGCGCCAGCCCGACCGCCACGTGGTGGGAGGTGTCGATCGCCAGCACGGTCTGCTCCGTGGTCATGTCACTGCCCTTCCGTTGCCGGCGTCGCGGCCCTGACGATTTGGGCGAGGTCGACCTCGGCCCAGCGTGGGCCGACGCCGCGGACCAGCACCAGGCGACTGTTGCCGCCGTCCTCGCTGCGCAGGATGTCGATGTGGAGTCGGTCCTCGGCCATGGGCTCGGCGACCCCGGCACCCCACTCCACCACCGTCACCGCCTCGGCCAGGGTGGCGTCGAGGTCGAGGTCCTCCAGCTCGTCGGGGCCCGACAACCGGTAGGCGTCGACGTGGACCAGGGTGGGACGGCCCGTGGTCGAGCGGTGGACGCGGGAGAGCACGAAGGTCGGTGAGATCACCGTCTCGCTGATCCCGAGTCCTTCGCCGATCCCCTGGGTCAGGGTGGTCTTGCCGGCGCCGAGATCCCCGTTGGCGACCACCAGGTCGCCGGGCGCCAGCACGTCGGCCAGGGACCGGCCGAGCTCGCGCATCCGTTCGGTGGTGGGGATCCAGACCGCCGTGGGCAGCGACTTGGCGAGGTGGACGTACCAGGGCTGGTCCGGGTCATCGGGCTCGACGGTGTAGCCGCGGCGCTGCCAGAAGCCGACCAGGGAGGCGACCTCGCGGCGGGCCACCAGCTCGACGCGGTGGTGGCCCTGCTCGGCGGCCAGTTCCTCGGCGGCTGCGACCAGCTCGGTGCCGATGCCGTGCCGCCAGAAGTCGGGGTGCACCGACACCCGGCGCCAGTGGGCGACCCCGGGACGAGCGGTGCCGATCAGCACGACGCCGGCGATCCGGTCACCGATCTCGGCCACCACACCGCCACCGGCGGCCAGCGCGGCCAGGACGGAGTCCGCGGTCTCGTTGCCCGCGGTCGAGGGCGGATCCAGCGGAGGTCGGGCGCCGAAGGCGGCGTGGATCACCTCGGCCAGTTCAGCCGCATCGCGTGGCTCGGCGACCCGCAGTTGCGGTTCGGCGGAGACATCGGGGGTGGTGGGTTGCGGCACGGGCCAACTCTACGCACGTCGGCTCAGCGCGGGCGTGCCCCCCGCTTGGCGTGGTTGAGCCAGGCGACGCAGTAGAGCGTGGACGGCTGCAGGGCGAACTCGCGGGTGGTGAAGATCTCGGTGAGGTGCTCCAGCACCTCGTCGTCCCACGGGGTCAGGCCTGCCCAGGCTGCGGCCTGGCGTTCGTACGCCTCGAGTCCGGTGTCGCCGCTGCCGTCGACGAAGCGTCGCACGGTGGCGCGGCCGTCGTCGTCGGTGGCCGCCACGTTGCGGGTGAAGGTGGCCGCCAGTCGGGTGAGGTCATGGGCACCGAAACGGGGCCGGTGGCCGACCCGCAGCCGCGGGAAGGCGCGATAGGCCTCGAGAGCGAAGTTCACCTCGATCTGACCGTGGCTGGTGTCCTCGGCGACCGTGTTCGCCGGATACCAGGGCCGGTACGACGACCGGGGCTCGTCGATGTCCCACCCGGCGTAGGCATCACCCTTGGGCCACCAGTATGGCCAGGTGAACGCGCCGTTGTCGCCGACCTCGAGGCTGTTGCGCAGGGTGAGCTCCATCGCGGCCGCCCGGTCGACGTACTCCTGCTTGCCGGTGGCCAGCGCCAACTGCAGGATCGCTCGGCCCAGCGACAGGAAGTGGTTGAGCGGGTTGTCCATCCCGGCATGCCAGACCGGGGCGTCCTCCCCGGTGACGTACCA
>DVLP01000436.1 GCA_018715445.1 Candidatus Avipropionibacterium avicola
ACCCCCGACGGGGTCGGTGCCCCGGTGCCCACCTCGGCCCGGATCGCCGAGGAGCGCCGCCTGTTCCACGTGGCCTGTTCGCGGGCGGTCGAACGGCTGGTCGTGACCGCGGTCAACGGCACCACCGGCGAGGGTGATCAGCCGTCCCGGTTCCTCGGCGAGCTGGGGGTGGAGGTCGAGCCGGTCGTCGGACGGTCGGTGCCGCAACTCACCCTGCCCGCGCTGGTCGCCGAGTTGCGTCGTACGGCGTCGGACCCGGAGCGCTCACCGGCCCTGCGCCGTGCGGCCGCGACCCGGCTGGCCCGGCTGGCCGCAGCGACCGACGACCAGGACCGACCGCTGGTGCCGCAGGCCGACCCGGGCCGGTGGTGGGGCATGGCCGAGCACACCCGTCGGGCCGACGACCGGCCGGACCCGCCGACCACCGGCGCGATCTCGATGTCGGGCAGCCAACTCGGCTCACTGCTGGAGTGTCCGCGTCGTTGGTTCCTGTCGCGCCGGGTCCGGGCCGAGCGTGGCCGCGGGACCGCCGCCAGTTTCGGTTCGGTGATGCACGTCCTGGTGCAGCATGCGACCACGTCCGGGCAGGACCCGGTCAGTCTGGTCGACGAACTCGACCAGGTGTGGCACCAGCTCGACTTCGACGCGGTCTGGGTCTCCGGGGTCGAACGGGCCGAGGCCGAGACGGCGCTGCAGCGCTTCGCGAACTGGCAGGCACCGCGGACCGGCCACGAGGTGATCGGGGTCGAGCTGCCGTTCGCCACCGACATCACCCTGGCCGCCGCGCCGGACGAGCCGGCCGTGACCGTCCACATCACCGGAACGATCGACCGGCTGGAGCGTGACGAGCTGGGGCGCTACCACGTGATCGACTTCAAGACCGGGCGCAATGCCCCTCCGGCGGCGAAGGTCGCGACCGATCCGCAGCTCGGGCTCTATCAGCTCGCGGTCTGGTCCGGCGCCGTGCCCCAGGTGCCGGCCGGTGCCGAGTTGGCCGGGGGAGAGCTGGTGCACCTGCGCATCGACGAGACCCGCCGTACCGATGTCGCGAAGTCCACCGCGCAGGCCTCCATCTGGGAGGTGCCGTGGCCGGACGGGCGTGAGGACGACGAGGTGCAGCCGAGCTGGATCCACGCCCAACTGGCCCGGGCCGCCCGGACCATCCTGGCCGAGGACTGGTACGCGATGGTCAACGACGGTTGTCGCTACTGCCCGTTCGCCACCAGCTGCCCCACCCAGTCCCAGGGCCGGCAGGTGGTCGCATGACGGTCATCCCGATCGGGTCCCGTCCCGAACCCGATGCGGTGATCTCGCGCCCCGAGGAGTTGGCGCAGTTGTTGGGGATCCCGTTCTCCGACCAACAGCTCGAGGCGATCACTGCGCCCCTGGAGCCGGGTGTGATCATCGCCGGGGCCGGGTCCGGCAAGACCACGGTGATGGCGGCACGGGTGGTCTGGCTGGTCGGCACCGGACAGGTCCGGCCCGAGCAGGTGCTCGGGTTGACCTTCACCCGCAAGGCCGCCGCCGAGCTGTCCGGTCGGGTGCGCGCCGCCCTCGACACCGCCGGGGTGGTCAACACCGAGGCGGTCGACGAGGCCGGCGAGCAGCTGATCATGACCTACGACGCCTTCGCGGCCCGGCTGGTCGCCGACCACGGGCTGCGGGTCGGGGTCGACGCTGACCAGCGGATGGTGACCGGGGCGATGCGTCATCGCCTCGCCTCGCGCGTCGTGGCCAATGCCGCCGGGCCGTTCGAGCACCTGTCCCGGCTGCGCCCGATGTCGGTCACCGAACGGGTCCTGCAGCTCGACTCCGAGATGAAGCAGCACCTGGTGCGCAGCTCGGCGCTGGACGCCCAGGCCCGCCAGTTCGACCAGGAACTGGCTGCGGCACCTCCCAACAACCGTGGCCAGATGTACGCCGGGATCCGGACCGCGCGGCAACGGCTCGGCGAACGCCTGGAGCTGGCCAGCCTGGCCGACGAGTACGCCGAGCTGAAGCGGCAACGGGGCGTGGTCGAGTTCGCCGACCAGATGGCGGTGGCCGCCGACCTGGCCGACCGGGTGCCGGAGGTGGGCGAGAGCCTGCGCGAGACCTACAAGGTGGTGCTGCTCGACGAGTACCAGGACACCTCCTCGGCCCAGGCCTCGATGCTGTGGTGCCTGTTCTCCGCCTTCTCCGCCGACCGGGGGCGCGGCCACCCGGTGACCGCCGTGGGCGATCCGTTCCAGGCGATCTACGGCTGGCGCGGGGCGGCGGCGAGCAACATCACCCAGTTCGCCCACGACTTCCGCCGTGCCGACGGCAGCCCGGCCCGGACCTTCGCGCTGACGGTCAACCGGCGCAGCGGACAGACCGTGCTGGACGTCGCCAACGAGCTGGCCGCACCGCTGCGGGCCGCCACCGGTGCCGGCGACGACAGCCTGCTGGTGGCTCCCGCACAGGCCGGTCCCGGTGAGGTCCATGCCGCGACCTTCGAGACCTGGCCCGACGAGGTGAGCTGGATCTGTGACCGGATCGTCGAGTCCGGGCCCGATCGTGGTGACGGCCGGCGCTGGTCCGACATCGCCGTGCTCACCCGGCGCAATGCCGACATCGCCGAGGTCTGGTCGCAGCTGAATGCTCGTGACGTCCCGGCCGAGATCGTCGGCCTGGGCGGCCTGCTGACCCTGCCCGAGATCGCCGACGTGGTGGCGACCTTGCGGGTGGTCGACGACGTCACCGCCAACCCGGACCTGGTCCGCCTGCTCACCGGGCCGCGGTGGGCGATCGGGCCGGACGACCTGGCCCTGCTGGGACGTCGGGCCCGCGACATCGTCGCCAGCTCGAGCCACGGACGGGAGGCCGACGCCGAGGAGTCGGGGGAGTCGGGGGAGTCGGAGGACGTCCCGGCCGAGGCGGAGCTGCTGGAGGACCTGGCGGTGGCGGTCGCCGATGTCGACAGCACCGAGCTCCTCTCGTTGGTCGATGCGCTGGGCGATCCCGGCGACCTGCCCTACAGCCCGCGGGCACGGAAGGCCTTCGAGGCCCTGTCCCACGAGCTGGCCGAGCTGCGCAGCCACAGCGAGGAGCCGGTGCTGGACCTGGTCCGCCGGGTGATCAGCACCATCGGTGTCGATGTCGAGCTGGGGGCGACCCCGCA
Organism: Candidatus Avipropionibacterium avicola; assembly: GCA_018715445.1. GTDB lineage: Bacteria > Actinomycetota > Actinomycetes > Propionibacteriales > Propionibacteriaceae > Avipropionibacterium > Avipropionibacterium avicola. The sequence goes on from DVLP01000436.1 coordinate 3,143, forward strand.
GCTGTGGCACAACCGTCGCGACTCCCAACTGGCGGCGTTCGGCGATGCGATCGCCGGCTATGTCGACGTCGACGGTGATGCCTCGCTCACCGGACTGCTGGGATGGCTCGATGCCGAGCTCACCTCCGGTGTCGGACTGGAACGCGCGGTCCCCACCGACGACGACTCGGTCAAGCTGCTCACCATCCACAAGGCGAAAGGGCTGGAGTGGGATGTCGTGCTGCTGCCGGCCCTGGTCGACCAGACCTTCCCCAGCGAACGGATCACCGAGAACTGGACCAGGAACTCGGCCGTGCTGCCCTACCCGTTGCGCGGTGACGCCGAGGCGATCCCGCAGGTCGGCCATCCGGTGACCAACGCCGCGCTCGAGAAGTTCAACCAAGCCCTGCGGACCGAGCACCGTCACTCCGAGGACCGGCTGGCCTATGTCGCGGTCACCCGTGCCCGCCACCAGCTGTACGCGACCGGTCACCGCTGGCGACCCGAGACCGCCAAGCCGCGGCAGTGGTCGGACTACCTCGTGACGATCATGGCCGAGGCCCGACGACAGGGTCACGTCTGGACCGAGGCCGGCGAGGAGGTCGCCCCGGCCAACCCGTTGATCACCCGGGCGCCCCGGGTGGACTGGCCGTCACCGTTCGACCCGGATGCCCTGGAGCGGCGGCTGGAGGTCGCCGACTGGGTCGAGCGGGCCGGCGCCGGTGAGGTGCTCGCCGGGGACGACGAACTGTTGCTCGACGAGCTCGCCGACGTCGAGCAGTGGGACCTCACCATGGAGCGGCTGCTGGCCGAGGCCCGCCGGGTGCGACGCCGCCAGGTCGAGGTGCCGCTGCCGCCGGTGATGTCGGCCTCGGACTGGATGCGCGCGACCGCCGATCCCGATGCCCATGCCCGCCACCTGCTGCGTCCGATGCCGCGACGCCCGTCGGCGGCGGCCCGCTTCGGGACCCGCTTCCACCGTTGGGTCGAGCAGCACTTCCGTACCACCAGCCTGTTCGACCCGTCCGATGTCGACCCGCCGGCCGACGACGACTGGGAGGGCGCCGACCTCGCCGTGCTGTGCGACGCCTTCGCCCGAGGCCAGTTCGGGGAGCGGGCGCCGTACCGGCTGGAGGTCCCGGTGGAGTACCGGTTGGCGGGCCGGGTCATCCGCGGCCGGATCGACGCGGTCTACCGCCGGGGCACCGGCGACGAGCAACGGTGGCTGATCGTGGACTGGAAGACCTCGGCCCACACCAAGGCCGATCCGTTGCAGTTGGGCATCTACCGGTTGGCGTGGGCCGAGCTGGTGGGCCTCGACCCGCAGCGGGTCGAGGCCGGGTTCTACTACGTACGCCACGACCAGTTGGACGTGATCGACGACCTGCCCGATGCCCGGGAGCTGACCGAGATGCTGCACGGACCGAGTCTTGGTTAGCCTGTGGCGGTGACCGTACCGCGAGGCCTGTGGACCGCTGCCAGCCAACTCGACCGCTCAGACGAACATCGCGGCAATGCCGAGTGGGTGAAGGGTCTGTGGTACGCCGAGGACACCCGGCTGGTGAAGATGACCGCCGAGGGGCAGCTGGCGGTCACCCCGGACGGTGGATCGCTGCGCAGCACCACCCCCTTCGTCGAGTACGACAGCCAGCGCCACGTGCTGCTCGGGCTGGTCGACGACGTCGCCTGGTTCGCGGTCGAAGCGGTGCTGGACGGCCCGGTGAAGTCGATCCGCGAGATCGGCGCCCGTCTCGCCCCCCTCGAGGCCGACATCGCCGTCACCACCACCGCGATCCTGAACTGGCACCGTGGCGCACCGCACTGCTCGGCCTGCGGTGAGCTGACCGAGGTCACCAACGGCGGATTCGCCCGGTTCTGCCACCACTGCCGACGCGAACACTTCCCGCGGACCGACCCGGCCGTGATCGTGGCGATCTGTGACGACCAGGACCGGCTGTTGCTGGCCCGGGCCGCCGCGTGGGACGACGACCGGGTTTCGGTGCTGGCCGGCTTCGTCGAGGCAGGCGAGTCCTTCGAGCACGCCGTCCACCGCGAGATCGCCGAGGAGTCCGACCTCACCCTGGGCGAGCTGCAGTACGTCGGCAGCCAGCCGTGGCCGTTCCCGCGCTCGGTGATGATCGGCTTCTTCGCCCGCGCCGTGACCACCGAGATCTCGATCGACGGCGACGAGATCGTCTACGCCGACTGGTTCACCCGGGAACGCCTCGACGCCGAGCTCGCTGCCGGGACCCTCAGCCTGCCCGGCGAGGCGTCCATCGCCTACCGCCTGGTGACCTCCTGGCGCGAGCGGCAGCATCCCTTCGCCTGACGGCCAGCGGGGTCAGAGTCGCTGGCGCAAGCCACTGGCGCGGTTGGCCGGGCGCAGCACCGCACGGTGCAGGGACTCCAGGGATCCCACGATCGTGACCCGGTCGGTGGCCCGGGTCACCGCGGTGTAGACCAACTCCCGGGTGAGCAGGGGAGAGTCCTGCGGTGGCACCACGAAGGAGACCTCGGTGAACTGGCTGCCCTGACCCTGGTGGACGGTCATCGCGTGCACGGTCTGCACCTGTTCGAGCCGGGCCGGGGCATGACTGAGGTGCCCACCGTCGCGGGAGAACACCGCGCGCAACCCGTCGGCGGTGTCGACCACCACACCGGTGTCACCGTTGAACAGGCCGAGCTCGTAGTTGTTGGCGGTGACCAGCACCGGGCGTCCGACGTACCACGGCTCATCGGCGGGTCCGGCGATCGCCAGGCCCGCCTGGTGCCACCACCGCTCGATCTCGCGGGTCCATCGCCGTACGCCGAACGGCCCACTGCGGTGTCCGCACAGCACCCGATGCCGGTCCAGGGCGCTGACGGCCGCCTCGGCATCGCCGGCAATGGCCGCCTCGACCATGGCCGTCGCGGCCTGCTGGGTGCGGTGGCGCACCCGGTCGAGGTGGTCGATCCGCAGGTCCTCGGGATCGGTTGCGATGAACTCCAGGTCGTCATGGCCGGCGGCCACGATCTCACAGGCACGATCCGCATCACCCTCACGGATCGCGGTGGCCAACTGGCTGATCGCCCCGGTGAAGCGCCAGGTGTGGGTCAGTCGGACGACCCCGGAGCGGATGTCGGTGGGCAGGGTGATGCCGCGACCGTCGTCGGCCAGCTCTGCGAGTTGCTGCTGGGCCGGACCGGTCAGCTCGGCACCGACCCCGGGCAGGGCCTGCACGATGTCGGCCATCACGGCCCCGGCCTCCACACTGGTCAGCTGGTCCGGGTCACCGACCAGGATCAGCCGGGCGTCGGGGCGTACGGCCTCCAGCAGCCGCGCCATCATCGGCAACGAGACCATCGACATCTCGTCGACCACGATGACCTCGTACGGCAGGTGATGGTCGCGACCGTGGACGAAACGGCCCGGACGGTCCCAGCGGGTGCCGAGCAGGCGGTGCAGCGTGCTCGCGGTGACCGTCCCGACTCGGGCGGCATCCTCGGCCGGCAACTGGGCGGTGGCCTCGGTGACCGCCTCACCGAGTCGGGCCGCGGCCTTGCCGGTCGGAGCGGCGAGGGCGACCCGACGTCGGCCCGGCTGATCGGCCAACAGGGCCAGCAGCTTGGCCACCGTGGTGGTCTTGCCGGTCCCGGGCCCGCCGGCCACCACGGTGATCCGCCCGAGTACGGCGGCGGCCGCAGCGATCCGTTGCCGGTCGGCCTCACCCTCGGCCAGGTCGGCGGGGTCGAAGACCCGGTCCAGCCCGGCTCGCAACCGGTCGTGGTCGACCAGGGGCACCTCGCCGAGGCGGGACCGCAGTTGCTCGCGGACCACGTCCTCCTCGGCCCAGTAGCGCTCCAGGTAGAGCGTCGAGCGGTCGAGCCGCAACGGGCGGCCCCCGGCGGCATCGGTTCCGGTGCCCGAGCCGTCGGTGACCAGGGGACTGTCACGGACGGCCGCGATCCACGGCTCCGGATCGGGCCAGGGCAGGTCCTGAGACTCCACGGCCTCCTCGGCCGCCTCGAAGACGGTCTCGGCCACGGTGCGCAGGTCGACGCAGACCGATCCACCGCGCAGGGCCCGTACCGTCAGGGCGACGGCGAGCAGCACCGGGTCGCGGTCCTCCCCGCCGATCCGTCCCAGCCCCAGGGCGGTGTGGACATCGGCCAGCCCGAGCACCCCGGCGCGGTGGAAGCGCCCCACCAGGGTGGGGGCGTCGACCAGGGCGATCGCGGTCTCGGTCTCGGCACGCATCTCAGGCTCCTTCCCCGGCCAGCAACTGCGACCAGGCGATCACCAGGTCCGGGCCCGGGTCCCAGCTGAAGACCCCGTACGGCACCTGGTCGACGGTGGGGGTGTCCGGCCCGGCCATCCCGCGCACGAACAGGTAGGCGATGCCGCCGAGATGGGTGGCCGGGTCGTAGTCGGGCATCCGCCAGCTCAGGAAGCGATGCAGGGCGACGGAGTAGAGCAGGGCCTGCAACGGGTAGTGGGCCCGCATCATGGCCTCGGCGACCCGGTCGGGGTGATAGCTGGCCACCGTCAACGGCACCCCGAACTCGCCCAGCCAGTTCGACTTGTAGTCGACGACCAGGTGGCGGGGCGGACCACCGGCGTCGTCGCGGACCCGCAACACCGAGTCGATCGACCCGGTCAGGTAGCCGCGCAGCGTCTGCTCTCCGGTCGGCTCGGAGGCCAACATCGCCGGATAGGCGTGCAGGTGGGGATGATCACCGACATGCTCGGCCAGCACGGCCGCCAGGTCGGCGACCCGGACCCGTGCCCCGGTGGGTCGGTCCCCACCGGCCAACGGCAGCTCGAAGTCCAGCTCCGACAGTCGGTCGGCGACGCCGAAGTCACGCAACCGCAGCCCGGAGGCGATCGGACCCAGCGGGGTCTCGAAGGCGGGCACCAGGGCATCGGCGAGCACCTCGGCCGTCACCGGGTACGGCGTACGGGCCAGCTCGGCCGCGGTCCGTGAGCGCAAC
>DVLP01000437.1 GCA_018715445.1 Candidatus Avipropionibacterium avicola
GGTCGGGCGACCGACGGTGAGATCTCGGTCAGCTCGACCTGGACCTGGGGGCCGTCAGCGGCCGAGGCGTGGGGGACGGCCAGGACCAGACTGCCCGCGGCCATCATCAGGGTCGCGAGCAGGATCCGCACGATGCGCAGCCCCTGGGTGTCCACGGCCGCAATCCTAGTGACCCCGGCAGGCAAGCGCGCAGACCGCCGCGTGGGGACCGTCGCCTGCAAAGTGTCGCGTCCAGGGAGGCGGCATCGACGAGGGGTCGATGCCGGTCGCCAGGACGCGACGTTTCGTGGGCCGGGGCCGGTGTCGATAGACTCGTGGGTCGTGTCGGACACCCCAACCCCACCCGGACTCTCCAATGCGCAGACCCATGCGCTGTCGGAGATGCTGCGGATCGCCGGGGTCGCTGATCGGCTGGCCGACGGCTTTGTCGAGGCCGGTCACGAGCTGCACCTGGTCGGAGGGTCGGTCCGCGACGCACTGCTGGGCCGACTCGGCAACGATCTGGACTTCACCACCGATGCCCGCCCCGAGCAGATCGAGCCGCTGCTCACCCGGTTCGTCCGTGACGGCGGAGCCGGCAGTGGGGTGTGGGACATCGGACGTGAGTTCGGCACGATCGGGTGCCGCTATGTCGACAGCGACGGCTCCGACTGGTTGATCGAGGTCACCACCTATCGCAGCGACGCCTACCAGTCCGACTCCCGCAAGCCGCAGGTCGCCTTCGGTGACAGCCTGGACGGCGACCTCAGCCGCCGCGACTTCACCGTCAACGCGATGGCGATCTCGTTGCCGGACCGTCGCTTCACCGATCCGTACGGTGGATTGTCCGACCTGGCCGCGGGACGGCTGCGGACGCCGGCGACCCCGGAGGAGTCGTTCTCCGACGACCCGCTGCGGATGATGCGCGCCGCGCGGTTCAGCGCCCAGCTCGGCTTCACCGCGGCCGATGACGTGGTGGCGGCGATGACCGCGATGGCCGAGCGGATCACGATCATCTCGGCCGAACGGGTCCGTGACGAGCTGTCGAAGCTGCTGCTGAGCCCTCTGGACGAGGCGACCGGACGGGGGCCCCGGGTCGGGCTGGGGCTGCTGGTCGACACCGGGATCGCCGAGCACGTGCTGCCGGAGCTGCCGGCGATGCAGTTGGAGAGCGATGAGCACCATCGCCACAAGGATGTCTACGAGCACAGCCTGACCGTGTTGGAGCAGGCGATCGAGCTCGAGCAGGTGCGGGGCCACGAGCCGGACCTGGTCTCGCGGTTGGCGGCGTTGCTGCACGACATCGGCAAGCCGCGGACCCGTCGGTTCGAGCCGGGCGGGAAGGTGTCGTTCCACCACCACGACGTGGTCGGGGCCAAGATGGCGCGCAAGCGGCTCCAGGCACTGCGCTACCCCAAGGTGGTCATCACCGCGGTGGCGAAGCTGATCGAGCTCCACCTGCGGTTCCACGGCTATGCCGATGCGCCCCAGGAGGGCTCGCGCGGCTCGGGCAAGGGTGGCCGCGGCCCGGAGCGCCAGGCGCAGCCGACCGGTCCGCAGGCCTGGACCGACGCCGCCGTACGGCGTTATGTGCGCGATGCCGGGGACGAGTTGGAGCGGCTGCACATCCTGACTCGGGCCGACTGCACCACCCGCAACCAGCGCAAGGCACGTCGCCTGCGGCAGGCCTACGACGACCTGGAGTCGCGGATCGACGAGTTGGCCGAGGCCGAGGAGCTGGCCGCGATCCGGCCCGACCTGGACGGTACGGCGATCATGGAGATCCTGCAGATCCCGCCGGGCCCGACCGTCGGCAAGGCCTACAAGCATCTGCTCGATCTGCGGATGGAGCGCGGACCGATGTCGACCGAGGAGGCCACGGCGGCCCTGGTCGAGTGGTGGCAGTCGCAGCAGTGAGCGCTTGACCCCTCGACAAGCTCGGGGGCGGGATGGCATCACTGGTTGGGTAACGGGGCATCACGATCACGGGTGGTCGCGATGGCTGTGCGGTGGCACCGGGCGGTCCTAGCGTGGTGGCCTTCCCGAGGAGGCACAGTTGACCCGGCCGTCCCCCGACCACGACCCCGCAGCGGAGCCGGTCCCCGATCCGTACGGGATCGTCCCGCATGCGGTGCAGCGTGCCCACCAGCAGGCCGGGCGACCGCCCGCCGTCCACCAGACCTCGATCCGCAAGCTGCTGATCGGGATGGGGATCGGTGTGCTGGTGCTGGTGCTGCTGGCCGGTGGGTTGGTGTTCCGGCTGTGGTGGGACCGGCCGGATCGTACGGTCGTCGCCTACCTCGAGGCGATCCGTGACGGCGATGCCGCCAAGGCGCTGTCCTTTGCGGAGGCCCCGCCCGGGGGCAGTGGCGTGTTGCTGACAGACGAGGTGCTGCAGGGCATGCAGCAGGCCGGTGGGATCAGTGACATCTCCGTGCTCGAGTCGTCCCGGGTGCATGTCCGGTTGAGCTACAAGCTGGGCGGGGAGTGGGTCGAGGCGAGCTACCGTACGGCCAAGGTCGACGGCGAGTGGAAGCTGCAGAAGGTGGCGTTCCCGCTGCAGGTGACCTATCGGGGATCGAAGGCGCCGCTGGTGGTCAACGGCGTCGCGGTGGGTGACACCAAGGACCTGATGGTCTTCCCCGGGATCTACGAACTGGGCTCGGGCACCGACCGGATCGCGTGGTCGAACTCGCCGGTTCGCTTGACCGGCGATGCCCTGGAAACCCATCCGCTGGTCTCGGCGAGTGCCACCGGCCAGGGAGTCGAGGATGCCCGCCGCGCGGTGGAGAAGGCCTTGGCACAGTGCCGCAAGGAGAAGGCGCTGGTCCCGGCGGGATGCCCGTTCGGGGAGGAGCGGTTCGCCGGTACGGTCGTCAAGTCCTCGATCCGATGGTCGGTGGAACGAGCCGGCGACATGCGCTTGATCACTGACCTGAGTGAGAACGGCACGATGACCGGGAGCCAGATCCAGCAGCTGCGGGTGAGGTTCACCTACCGCGACGCAGGGACGACCAAGACCTGGGACCAGTCTCAGTCGGTCGCCGTCCACTTCGAGGTCGACCTGCGGGAGAAGGAGCCGACCGTCACCTGGCTGGACCGGGAATGACATCGATCTTCACCCGGTGGACGGGCGTCGTTCTACTATGTCCGGCGACAGCCTCGGCAGGACGGACGACAGTATGAGTGGCTACAACTCGGGTGGTCCCCAGGATCCGGGCGGTGAGTACGGCCTCACGCCCCAGGGGTCGGCGGGCGGCTACGAGAGCGCACCGGGCGGTTACGAGACCCCCGGCACCGACGCCTCCGGGTTCGGTCAGCCGGGTGGACCCACCTTCCTCGGCCCGGGTCAGGGGCAGGTCAGCCCCGGTCAGCCCGGCTTCCAGCAGGGCTATCAGCCGACCGGTGGCTACGCCGGTCAGGCGGGTCCGCCGCAGGCCCATCAGGGGCCACCGCCGTACCAGCAAGGACCTGGGCCCGGGGGACCGCCGCCGTACGGGATGGCCCCGCCGCCGCAGAAGAAGTCGTCGACCGGGCTGGTGCTCGGGATCGTCGGCGGTGTGGTGGCGTTGCTGTTGATCGCCGGGGTCGGTGGCTACTTCTATGTGATGAACAGCCGCCCGGACTCGATGGTCAAGGAGTACTTCGAGGCGCTGGCCGCCGGTGACGCCGACAAGGCCCTCTCGTATGCCGCCAACGAGCCGACCGACACCACCTTGTTGACCGACGAGGTGCTGAAGGCGTCCAACGCCCTGGGCGCGATCACTGATGTGTCGATCACGAGCCGCTCCGAGAAGACGGTACGGGTGTCGTACCGGATCGGCGGCCAGCTCGACAGCGTGAACTACGAGGTCGTCAAGACCGACGACGGGTGGAAGATGCGCGAGGTCGCCTTCCCGCTCGGGGTGACGGGCACCGTGAAGAACGTGCCGTTGGAGATCAACGGCGCCAGGGTGAAGGATGCCGAGGACGCCCTGGTCTTCCCGGGGACCTACGAGTTGAGCACCGGCAGCGACTACCTGGCCTGGAGCGAGCCGAAGCAAACCGTGCGTGGCGGGACCCTGCAGATGCCGCTGACCACCACCGCGGAGCTCACCGATGCCGGTGAGAAGGCCGCCCGGGACGCGATCCGCGACCTGTGGGACACCTGCATGGACAAGAAGGACCTCAAGCCGAAGGGCTGCCCGTTCCAGTTGGCCCAACTGAACGGGACGGTGGACAAGAGCTCGATCCGGTGGTCGGCCGATCCGCATCCGGCCAAGAGCTGGGTCATCATGCCGCTGCGTGACGCCACCCAGCTCGAGGGCCGCACCATCTACGGCCTGCGCCTGGTCTTCGACTACACCAACGGTGGCAACAGCTACCACTACGACCGTACGGTGACGCTCTCGCTGAACATCTACATGGACCTGACCAAGGAGCCCCTGGTCGTCCACTGGGACAACTGACCCCCACGACCCCCGAGCCCGTCGAGGGGTCAGAACAACTGGCGCCAGTTCGCCTTGGCCAGGTCGAGCAGCTCGTCACCACGGCCCGACATCACGGTGCGCAGCGCATAGAGCGTGAAGCCCTTCATCTGCGCGGCCGTGATCGCCGGCGGCATCGACAGCTCCTGCCGCTCGCAGACCACGTCCAGCAGGGCCGGGCCATCGTGGGCAAGCACCTCGGCCAGAGCGTCGGGAAGCTCGTCGGAGCGTTCGACACGGCGTCCGAGGATGCCCAAGGACTCTGCCACGGCGGCGAAGTCGGGATTGACCAGATCGGTGCCGTAGTTGACGAAACCGGCCGCCTTCATCTCCAGCTCGACGAAGTTGAGCGAGGAGTTGTTGACCACGATCGTCTTCACCGGCAGGTCGTTCTGGGTGAGGGTGAGCAGCTCGCCCAGCATCATCGCCAAGCCACCGTCACCGGCCAGGGCGACGACCTGGCGGTCCGGCTCGGTGGCCTGGGCCCCGATGCCGTGCAGCAGCGCATTGGCCATGGACCCGTGGTTGAACGATCCGATCAGGCGGCGCCGACCGTTCATCGTCAGGTAGCGCGCTGCCCAGACGACCGGTGAGCCGACATCGGCGGTCAGTACGGCGTCGTCGGCAGCGGCCTCGTCGATCAGGCGGGCGAGGTACTGCGGGTGGATCGGCTTGGATCCCTTGGAGGCAACGGCAAGCTCGTCGAGCTTGGCACGGGACTTGCGGTAGTGCTCGGTGGCGTCGTCCAGGTGTCGGCGGCGTCGGTTGCGGTTGAGCCGGGGCAGCAGGGCGGCGGCGGTGTCGCCGACATCGCCGACCAGTCCGAGGTCGACCGGGTGGCGGCGCCCGAGCTGGCTGCCGCGGATGTCGACCTGGATGGTCGTGGTGCGTTCGGGATAGAACTGTTGGTACGGGAAGTCCGAGCCGAGCACGAGCAGGGTGTCGGCGGCCTCTATGGCGCGGTAGCCGGAGGCGAAGCCGAGCAGACCGGTCATGCCGACGTCGTACGGGTTGTCGTACTCGATGAACTCCTTGCCACGCAGGGCATGCACGATCGGCGCGGCGAGCCGGTCGGCCAGCGCGATCACCTCGTCGTGCGAGCCCTGCACCCCGGCGCCAGCGAGGATCGTGACCTTCTTGCCCCGGTTGAGCAGTTCGGCGGCATGGTCGAGCTCGGCCTCACAGGGGACGACGGTGGGACGGCTGCGCTCGATGACGGTGGTGCGCTCGGAGGTGGCCTCGGCCAGGGCGACGTCACCGGGGATGACCAGGACGGCGACGCCGCGCTCCTCGATGGCGGTCCGCATCGCGATCTCCATCAGCCGCGGCATCTGTCGCGGGTCGGCGACGTACTCGACATAGACGCTGGACTCGCGGAACAGCTCCTGCGGATGGGTTTCCTGGAAGTAGGTGGAGCCGATCTCGTCGGTGGGGATGTGGGCCGCGATGGCCAGCACCGGCACCCGGGACCGGTTCGCGTCGTAGAGGCCGTTGATCAGGTGGAGGTTGCCCGGCCCGCAGGAGCCGGCGACCACGGCGAGCTCATCGGTGAGCGCGGCCTCGGCCGCCGCGGCGAAGGCGGCGGACTCCTCGTGGCGGACGTGGACCCAGCGGATCGTGCCGTCCTTGCGCAGCGCATCGGTGAACCCGTTGAGCGAATCCCCCGGGATCCCGTACACCCGCTCCACACCGTTCGCGCGGAGGGTGGCGACCATGTTTTCGGCGACAGTGACCATGCGTTGACCTTACGCGCGTGCGCCACTCACCCCGTACGATCCACGCCCGCTGTGCTCATCCACGTCCGCTGCCGTGGGCGTGGATGCGGGAAGAGGGCGTGGATCCGCGAGGGCGCGGCGGATGCCCAGGGCGGCCTGGCGGCCGGCACGGTTGCCGCCAATCGTGCTGGCGCTGGGGCCGTAGCCGACCAACTGGACCCGGGGATCGGCGACCGCGGTGGTGCCGTCGGCGGCGAGCTGGATGCCTCCGTACCGGGTCCGCAGCCGTAGCGGGGCCAGGTGTTCGATGGCCGGGCGGAAGCCGGTTGCCCAGAGGATGGTGTCGACCTCCTCGAAGGCGGTCCCGCCCGGCTCGGGATCGTCCCAGCGCACGCCGGTCGGCTCGATCCGGGAGAACATCGGGCGGCGTCGACGATAGACCCCGAGACGACGGGCCTGCTCCTCCTGCGGGCGCAGGTGGAGACCGGTGACACTGACGACGCTGCGGGGCGGCAAGCCCTGCTCCACCCGTGCGGCGACTTGGGCGACCGCGGCGGCACCGAGCTCACGGGTGAAGGTCTCGTCCCGGAAGTCCGGTGGGGTACGGGTGACCCACACCAGTTGGTCGGCCCCGACGATCGGGGCGAGCATCCCGAGGAACTGCACCGCCGAGGCGCCGCCGCCGACGACCACGGTGCGATGGCCTCGGAAGTGTTCGGGGCCGGGGAACTCGACGGTGTGGAGCTGTCGGCCGGCGAACTGGTCGATCCCCGGGTAGTACGGCACAAAGGGGCGGGTCCAGGTGCCGGTGGCGTTCACGAGGGTGCGGGTGTGCCAGGTCTGCGGACCGGCGTCGGTGGTGGCCTTGACGACGAAGCCGTCGCTGCCGTCGGGAAGCTCGGCCGGCTCGACCCCGGCCACCTCCACCGGACGGATCACCGGGGTGACGAAGCCCTCCTCGTAGGCCGCGAAGTACTCCGGGACCGCGACATTGGCCCGGGCGTCCTCGGGGGCCGGTGGGCGAACCGCTTCCGGGAGGTCGGCCACGCCATGGACATCGCCCATCGTGAGCGCATCCCAACGGTGCTGCCAGGCGCCGCCGGGATGGGCATTGGCGTCCAGGACGAGGTGCTCGATCCCCAACCGCTGCAAGTGATGCGCGGCGGACAGCCCCGCCTGCCCGGCGCCGATCACGATGCTGTCGTGGATCTGCGGGTCGGCCATGTCAGGTCCAACACTGCGAAGCGCGCGGATAGTCCCGTACCGGATCGGACCTCGTGGGGGAGGGAGTGGACCTGGGGTGGCCAGCGGGGCGGATCCCTGCCAGTGTGGGGGTGTGACCGTCCCGATCGAGCGCACCACCCTGGGATCGGGGTACGACCGCGAGACCTGCTGGGTGCATGCGCGCGTCGGGATCCATCCCAGCGCCGACGACGGCGCACCCCGCTTCGTGACGACGCTGCAGCGGCTGGACCTGTCGGGCTCGGACGTCTTCGGCCCGATCCACTCGATGTCGGCGCCGAGCTGGGACGGGCCGTGGACGACGCCGTACCGGCAGGAGGGGTTCACCTGGCCGGAGCAGGGCCGTACGGTCTGCGACTTCTGGCCGATCTGGCACGAGCACTCCCAGACCCTGCTGGGGACCGGTCACACGGTGACCTACACCGATGGGGTCGTCGATGCGACGAAACCCAGGCGCACCGCGTACGCGGTCCATCGTCCCGAGAGTGACAGCTGGTCACCGGCTCGGCTGCTCGAGATGGGGGACGGGCCGACGTTCTTCCGGTCCGGGGCAGGCTGTGCGCAATGGGTGGAGCGCGACGACGGCGACATCCTGCTGCCGGTCTACTTCGGGGTGGGACGGATGGCCAGCACCGTGGTGCGGTGCCGGTTCGACGGCGAGACGCTCCGTCGGGTCGAGTACGGCAGCACCCACAGCACCGACATCGGACGAGGTCTGTACGAGCCGTCGCTGATTGCGTACCAGGGCCGTCACTTCCTGACCCTGCGCAATGACGAGGGTGGATACCTGGCGGTCAGCGAGGACGGCCTGCAGTACGCCGATCCGATCCCGTGGCGCTTCGACGACGGCAGCGAGTTGGGCAGCTGCAACACCCAGCAGCACTGGATCGTGCTGGCCGACGGACCGTGGCTGGTCTACACCCGCCACGGCCGCGACAACGACCACGTCTCCCGCCATCGCGCACCGCTGCTGATGGCCAGGCTCGACACCGACCGGCTCGTGCTGCTGCGTGAGAGTGAACAGGTCGTGATCGAGGAGCGGGGTGCCGGTCTGGGCAACTTCGGGACCTGTCAGGGCCCGGACGGCACCGCGTATGTGATGGCCAGCGAGTGGATGCAGAACTCGGGGCCGGCGCGCGATGCCGCCCGCACCAGGCTTGCCGCGACGGCGTCACCGGAGCAGATCGCCGAGTGGGAGGCCAGCCGTCACGGCTGCGAGATCTGTGAACGCTTCGGCAGCGACAACACCATCTGGCTGGCCCGGGTGGGCTGACCGCTGCGGATCAGGGAATCACCCAGGTGTCGCGGGAGAAGATCGAGCAGAGTCGGTCCTCGGAGTCGTCGGCGGAGACGCTGGTGGCGAACCCGGAGTACAACCGGGGGCGCTCGTCCGAGCCGCCGCCGGGCGGACCGACGGCAACGGTGAGGCCCTCGGGTTCACGGCGGTGGAGCTCGGTCCCGGTCACGTCGAGCTCCTGACGGTCCACCGCGCCGGTGCTCCAGCGGATCCGGGTCAGCAGGGCATTCCCCTGACCATCGGGTGGTGGTGGGTTCGTCTCGTCGTCGTAC
>DVLP01000438.1 GCA_018715445.1 Candidatus Avipropionibacterium avicola
GCCCTGGTCGACGATCCTGGTCTCACCGAGCTCCTTGTGCAGGGCGACGTCGCTGGCCTCGTCACCGAGAGAGTCGCGCAGGGCGGCGCTGTGGGTGACGACCACGACCTGGGTCCGTCGGCTGGCCTCGAGGATCAGCCGTCCCAGGGCCGGGACCAGATCGGGGTGCAGCGAGGTCTCGGGCTCGTTGAGCACCATCAGTGGTGCCGGGGCCACGGTCAGCAGCGCAGCGCTCCAGCACAGGAAGCGCAGCGTGCCGTCGCTCAGCTCCGCAGCAGCGAGCGGGCGGATCATCCCGGGTTGCTGCAGGGCCAGGTCGAAGCGGCCGTCGTCGGAGATGGCGACCTCCAGTTCTGAGCCGGGGAAGGCATCGTCCACGACCCGGTCCAGGGCTGTGCCGTCCTCCTCCCGGATGGTCTGCACGGCGGCGGCCAAATCACCGGCGTCGGCAGCCAGCACGGGGGTGCGCGTCCCGACGCACGGCTGGCGTGCCGGCGCGGTGGCGTCGGTCCGGAAGCCGTCGTAGAAGCGCCAGGACCGCAACTGGTCGCGGACCTGGTGCAGCTCGGGATGCTCGGCCGGGTCGGCGAACTCGTGCAACATGCTGCGGTGACCGGCCAGGACGGTGGTGAGGGGATCGGCAGCCCCACGAGCGGCCACGGTGCTCCAGGACCTGGTGACCAGGGTGGTTGCCGGTCGCATGTTGGCCCCGTGGAAGACGATCTCACGCTTGATCTGGGGGTCGCGGGCGAAGGCCGTCGGTGCGCCGGTGGGGCTGGGTAGACCGAGGTCGATGAGGTAGCCGAAGCCGTCGTCGACGCCGAACCCCAACTGCAACGCCACCGGACGGGACCGTACGGTGCCCTGCGTCGGATGACCGCGTCGGGCCCCGGCCAAGGACTCGGGTCCGGCCCACAGCACCGAGTCGAGGCCGCCCTCGGTGGCGAGCGAGGAGATCAGTTGGCCCTGCCCGACCTCGGCGAGCAGCCGCAATGCCTTGTGCAGCGAGGATTTCCCGGCGCCGTTGGGCCCGGTGACCACCGTCAGACCGGACAGCGGCACCACCACCTCGCGCAGGGAACGGTAACCCGAGATCGCCAGAGTCGTCAGCACCCGGTCGACGGTAGCCGACGGGTCCGACCCTTGACGCTCCACCGTGGGGGCCCTAGGTTCAGGCGCAGCACAATTGAGTTTGCGCGCAGCTCCGAATCCCCCGAGGAGACAACGATGCCGTCCCGTTCCCGGACCACTGCTGCCCGATTGTTGGCCATCGCCGTGGTGGGCCTTGCCCTGTTGGCGACGATGACGACCCCGGTCCGGGCCGCTCCCACCGAGGTGGAGCTCCCGGTCGCCGACCACGGGGAGATCCCGCTCACGGCGACCACGGTGGCCGGTGCCGCCACCGGGATGATGCCCGACGGCAGTCCACGTACCTGGGCGGTGGTGAGCGGCAAGCCTGCGTACCTGGCCGAGATCGATCCGCTCGCCGGCCAGGTGTTGGCCAGCCACCCGCTGGAGGGCGCCAGTGGCGCCTGGGGTGTGGAGATCGCCGATGACGGGACCGTGTGGGTCTCCAGCTACGGCAACGGTGAGCTGTTCCACCTGGCTCCGGGTGCGGACGAGGTCGTCAACGCCGGCCAGCCCCACCCGGATGCGAGCTTCCTGTGGCAGGTGGACACCGATGCCGATGGCATCGCCTACACCGGCAGCTTCCTCGGGTTCGCCGAGGGCGACCAGCTGCCGCCCGCCCGACTCGGGGCCTACGACCGCA
The DNA here is from genome assembly GCA_018715445.1 of Candidatus Avipropionibacterium avicola. Lineage (GTDB taxonomy): Bacteria > Actinomycetota > Actinomycetes > Propionibacteriales > Propionibacteriaceae > Avipropionibacterium > Avipropionibacterium avicola. Next base: position 1,772 of record DVLP01000438.1, read on the forward strand.
CCACGGGTGAGTGGCGCGACTACGGCGAGTTCGGCGACGACTACACCTACATCCGCTCGACCGCCGTGGTCGGCGACACCGTCTATGTCGGCACCGGGACCGTCGGCGCGATGTTCGCCGTCGACATCGAGTCCGGCGACAAGACCGAGATCCCGATGCCCGAGGACCGGACGGACTGCCAGTTCACCTATGAGATGGCCGTCTCCGGCACCGACCTGTGGGTCAAGTTCCAGTGCACCGACGGCAATGCCGGCTACGTCTGGGACACCGAGGCCCAGGAGTGGGTCCAGGGTCCGTTCCCGCACTTCGGCGACCAGCGGGTCGGCCGTGACGAGGCCGGCAACACCTGGTTCACCGGTGAGGGCAATGTGCTGTACAGCTCCAGCCCGGAGCGGGAGGTGACCGAGACCGATGTGGTCCTCGGCCCGAAGGGGATCGGGGTGGTCAGCGACGGCGACGCCGAGTACGTCATCGGGATGACCAACAATGTGATCGACCGCTACGACATCACGACCGGGGAGGTCGAGCAGGTCGTCCTGGAGCTGACCGGGACGCCAACCACGCCACGGTCGGCGGTCATGGGCCCGGACGACCGGCTGCACTTCGGCGGCTACTTCTCCGGCGGCTTCGCCAGCTACGATCCGAGCTCGCAGGAGTGGGCGTTCGAGGCAGGCCTCGGCCAGACCGAAGGCTTCGCCACCGTCGGTGACACCCTGTACGCCGGGCGGTACCCGGGCGCCCGGATCGACGCGATCGATCCGACCAAACCCTTCGGTGACGGCAATCCCCGGCGGGTCGCCGATCTGGACGGCGACGGGCAGGACCGCCCGTTCGCCCTGGTCGACGCCGACGGACTGCTGGTGGTCGGCACCGTGCCGGAGTACGGCAGCCTCACGGGAGCCCTTGCGGTGTACGACCCGGCGACCGGGGAGACCGACACCCGGGTCAACCTGATCGAGGACCAGTCGATCACCGCCCTGGCCTACGAGAAGGGCATCGTCTACGGCGGGACCTCGGTCTACGGCGGCAACGGCGCGGCACCGACCCAGCAGAACGCTCGGGTCTTCGCCTTCGACCTGGCCAGCCGCACGATCCTGTGGGACGTCGAGATCCCCGGCCAGCGTCAGGTGACCTCCGTCGAGGTCACCCCGGGCCGTCAGGTCTGGGCGGCGACCCGCGGCAGCCTGTACGCGCTGAGCACCACCGATGGACAGCAGCAGGTCTCGTACGAGATCGTCCCGTTCGACTGGGGTGAGTTCGCCGGCGGCACCTGGCACGGCGACGACCTGGCCTACGACCGCGACGCCAACCGGCTGTACGGATCGGTGGGCGGCAAGCTGATCCGGCTCCGGCCGCTCGGACGTCACGACGTCGAGATGCTGGCCGGTGCGAGCGGTGGCCACCTGGTGCTCGGCACTGATCACCGGGTCTACTGGGTGGACGGTCAGCACCTGCGCAGCGTCGACTGGCGCGAGGGCTGAACCCTCAGTCGGGCGTGACCCGCTGCGAGCCCGGACGCCACAGCACCTCGTCGACGCCTCGGTTCGCGTGCCGCGACAGCACGAACAGCAGGTCGGAGAGCCGATTGAGGTAGCGCAGCGCCGTCGGGTTGATGCCGCCGGGCACCGCCGGATCGTCGCTGGCGTCGATCCCGTACGCCTCGGCAGCGGCCCAGGCGGTGCGCTCGGCGCGCCGGGTCACCGTTCGGGCCAGGTGCAGGGCCGCGGCCACCCGCGTACCGCCGGGCAGCACGAAGCTGCGTAGCACCGCCAGGTCGGCGCCGAACCGGTCACACCACTGCTCGAGCCGGGTGACCGAGGCCCCGAGGACGCGCAGGGGCTCGTGCTCGGGTTCGGACACCAGGGGTGTGCTGAGGTCGGCCCCGAGGTCGAACAGCTCGGCCTGCACGACGCCCAGCACCTCAGCGATGTCGTCGGGGCAGCCATCGGTGGTCAGCACCAGTCCGATCGCCGCATTGGCTTCGTCGACATCGCCGTACGCAGCGACGCGCGGATCGGTCTTGGTGGTGGAGGACAGGTCGGCCAGACTGGTCCGGCCCTCGTCCCCGGTACGGGTGTAGACAGTGCTGATGACGACCATTCAGTCCTCCGGTGAGCTCAGGTCCAGTTGGATGATGCGTTCGGTGACGGTGAAGCCCTCCCGCAGGTAGAGCTGCTGGGCTCGCGGGTTCGACCCGAAGACGTTCAGTGCGAGGTGGCGCGGACCGATCCGGCGGGTGAGGTCGGCACAGGCCCGAAGCGCCTGGGTGCCGATGCCCTGTCCCCGCAGGTCCTCGCGCACCATGATGTCGTACAGGAAGAGCCGTTCGCCCTGTCGGCTGAGCCAGGCATCGCCCACCACCTCGTCACCGCGGTGGAGCTCGCAGACCCACTCGTCCGAGGTGTCGACCCCTTGGGGCAGGGCCTGGTCGGTGAGCTGCTCGGCGAGGGTACGAGCACGGCTCGGGTCCGTCTCTGCGCCGGAGTCGATCGCCTGCTCGACGTACATCTCGATGGAGCGCTCCCGGAAGGCCGCGAAGTGCTGGGGGTCCATCGCCGTCATCCGGACGCCCTGCGGCGGTGGGGTGTCGGTGACGTCGAGCTGCAGCTTGGTGGCCACCACCTGGTGGGGTGCCAGCCGGGCCAACTCCTCGGCGACCGGGTCGCCGGTGAACACGCTGTGGCTCAGGTGGCGCCACCCCCGCGGACCGCCGATGCCGTGCAGGTGCTGCCAGATCGCGGCGACCTGCTGCACCGGGCAGACCAGCCCGGCCAGGATGGCCTCGTCGGTCGAGTCGGAGCGTTCCAGGCACCACAACCAGGACTCGTCGTCGTCCCAGGTCCAGATCAGCCCACTCGGCTCGCGTGGGGCGGTCGGCGGCTCGCCGGCGCGCTGCTCGGCTCGCCACTGCCGTCGGCGCAGGGTGTCATGGGCGCGCCGCAGCGCAGCCTCGTCACCGCGAACGGTCACCTCGTCAGCCATGCCCCGACTCTAGTGGTCCCGGCGGGCCGGTCCCGGGCGAAGCGGCGGTCCGTGGCAGGCTTGTCCGGTGCGGAAGATCATGGTGCTGGTGGCTGCGGTGTGTGCCTTCGTCCTGGTGGGGTGCGTGAGCGCACCCCCGACCAATCGTGGAGGCGGGTCGAACGGATCGGCCGGTGCCTCGCAGTCCGACCCGGGCTCGGAGCGCAACCCCTCCGAGTGCGAGTACGTCGAGGACGACAACGCCGCCAAGGACGTTGACCTGCCGCCCATGACGAATGTGATCCACACCGGGACTGCTGAGGCGACCCTGGAGACCGAGGAGGGTTCGCTGGTCATCACGCTCGACCGCGCGTCGGCACCGTGCACGGTGAACTCCTTCCTTTCCCTTGCGGAGCAGGAGTTCTTCGACGACACCGAGTGCCATCGGCTCTCGGACGAGGGCATCTTCATCCTGCAGTGCGGTGACCCGACCGGCACCGGTACGGGAGGCCCCGGCTACCAGTTCGCCGACGAGCTGAACGAGGAGACCGCCTACCCGGCCGGCACGGTCGCGATGGCGAACGCGGGGGAGAACACCAACGGCTCGCAGTTCTTCCTGGTCTTCCAGGACACGCCGCTGTCGCCGGACTACACCGTCTTCGGCCACCTGGACGAGGACTCGCTGGGCGTCCTGCTCGCCCTGGTCCAGCGGGGCCATGACGCCTCGTACGACGACGGCTCCGGCCGACCGACGCCGCCGATCGTGATCGAGAAGGCCAGCCTCACCGGCGAGTCGACCAAGGCCCCGAGCGCCTCACCGACGCCGAGCTCTTCCGGTCGCTGAACCGGGGGTCGGGTCGGGACGTCCAACCGCAGGCAGAGCGGTCAGGCGCCACCGGCGAACTGGGTGAGCACCTCGGTGAAGACCTCGGGCTGGGCCGAGTGCACCCAGTGCCCGGCACGCTTCACGGTGAGTCGGCGGGTCTGGGGGAACAGGGCCCGCATCGCCGGCTCGTGCTCGGGTTGGATGTAGTCGGACTCGGCTCCGCCCACCCACAGGACCGGTCCGCGATACACCGCGTCGGTGGATTCCCACCCGGCGATCCGGTCGAGCTCGGACTCGATCAGGTCGAGGTTCGGCTGCCAGAACCAGCCTCGTCCGCCCGGGCTGGTGTCGTGGCGCAGGTTCTGCAGCAGGAATCCTCGTACGGTCGGGTCCGGTACGGCCGGCTCCAACTGCGCATCGGCCACGGCACGGTTGTCGAGGCTGGCCAGGTCGATCGTCCGCATTCCCTTGATGTACTGGGCGAACTGGTTCATGCCTTCGTACGGGGCGGGCGCGATGTCGACCACGCAGAGACGGCTGACCAGGTCGGGATGGTCCAGCGCCAGGCGCATCGCGACCTTGCCGCCGAGTGAGTGACCGACCACGACCGACGGCGCCAGACCGGTGTCGCGGATGGCCCCGGCGACGGCCTCGGCCATCTGGGCAAAGCTGAGGTGCTCGGTCCAGGCGGAGCGTCCATGGTTGGGAAGGTCGACCAGCAGGCACCGGAATCCCTTGCCCACCAGCGATTTCGCGATCCCGGTCCAGTTGCGGCCCTGTCCGAAGAGTCCGTGGCAGAAGGTGATCAGCGGACCGTCGCTGCCGAGGAGCGTGGTGTTCAACGTCATGGTGGTCAGCTCCTGCGCAACTCGGCCAGGGCAGCGCTCGGATCGTCGCCGGCGGCCAGGGTCTCCAGCAATCGGCACGGGCGGTGCGCCGGGGCAGCGGTCTCGGCGAAGATCAGCCGCTGCCCGGTGAGGACCCGCTCCACACCGATCTCGGCGAGCAGGTCGAACGGGCCGGGCATCCGACACCCGAGCTGCATGCCGGTGTCGATGTCGTCACAGGTGGCATAGCCCGACTCGACCATCCGCAACGCCTCGTTGAGGTACGGCAGCACCAGGGCACCGGGCAGCTCGTCACTGCGGTCCTCGCGCCGGCCCGCCCGGTTGAGCTGGGCGATCGGCTCGGGATCACCACTGGCGCCGAACCCGACCCCGGACTTGCGTCCGAGCCGGCCAGCGGCGACGAGCTGGCGCAGCAGGGGGGCGGGCGCGTCGATCGGGTCGCGGGTGTCGTCCCAGATCCGTTCCACCACGGCAAGGATGACGTCGAGTCCGACCAGGTCACACAGCGCGAACGGCCCCATCGGGTAGCCGGCACTGGTGACCATCACCTGGTCGATCTCGTCGCGTCCGGCGAAACCGTCCTGGTGGAGACGGATGGCACGGTTGAGGTAGCCGACCAGCAGCCGGTTGACCACGAAGCCGGCACGGTCCCCGCAGGTGATCGCGGTCTTGCCGAGCTCGGCGACCAGGGCGGCGGTCCGCTCACTGGCCTGCTGGCTGGTGTGCACCGTGGTGATGACCTCGACCAGTTCCTGCACCGGTGCGGGGTTGAAGAAGTGCAGGCCGACGACGCGCTCGGGATGCTCGGTGACTGCAGCGATCTCGGTGACCGGCAGTGAAGAGGTGTTGGTGGCCAGCAGCACGTCCGGGCCGAACCGGGTGCCGAGGTCGGCGAAGATCGCCCGCTTGGCGTCGAGATCCTCCAGTGCCGCCTCCACGACCACGGTGGCGTCGTGGGCGGCGGCCAGGTCGGTGTCGTACGAGATCCGCTCCTGCAGGGCGTCGCGATCGGCTGCGGTGAGCTTGCCCTTGGTGACGGCGCGGTCGGTGGAGGTGGCGATGATGTCGCGGCCCCGGTCGAGGGCGGCGGTGTCGCGGTCGATCCCGTGGACCTGCCAACCGGCACGGGCGAAGACCTCGGCGATCCCGGCACCCATGGTGCCCAGACCGATGACGGCAGCGGTGGGGCGTGGAGTGGTCACGCTCGCAGTGTGTCATGTCGGGCCGAGATGCGCCGACCGGGTCGTCCACGTTAGGTTGTCGCCCATGCGTCTGGTGATCGCCCGCTGTCAGGTGGACTATGCAGGGCGGCTGACCGCCCACCTTCCGATGGCTCCCCGCCTGATCATGGTCAAGGCCGACAGCTCGGTCTCGATCCACGCCGACGACCGGGCGTACAAGCCGCTGAACTGGATGAGCCCACCGTGCACCCTCGAGGTGCGCGAACCTGCCCAGGACGAGGCCCAGGTCGCCGATGAGGACGGGCGCATCGACCAGGTCTGGGAGGTCACCGGCAAGGACGGCGACTCGTTGGTCATCACGATCGCCGAGATCCTGCACGACTCGAGCCATGAGCTCGGCGTGGACCCCGGCCTGCAGAAGGACGGTGTCGAGGCCCACCTGCAGGAACTGCTCGCCGCCAACCCGGAGACCTTCGGTGACGGTTGGCGCCTGGTCCGCC
>DVLP01000439.1 GCA_018715445.1 Candidatus Avipropionibacterium avicola
CCTTCGGCGGGAAGGCCTCCAGGAACTCCAGCGCCTCGTTCGGATTCGGGTAGCGATCGGTCGGATCGCTACCGCCGGGCAGCGACGGGATCCCGCCCGGGTTGCCCTTCGGTCGCAGGAAGAGTCGTCCCGGCTGCGTGCGGTCCCGCAACGCCTGGGCACGCCACAACAGGATCGGGTGGGTGGAGGCGATGTTGGTCGCCCACACGAACAGGCCCTTCTCGGTGAAGCTGCGGTCGGCGAACTCGTCGAAGTTGACGTTGGCGTTCAGGTACTTGCCGCCCGCCAGCAGCCGGATGCCGCCATGGGCACCCTTCGGACCGACGTAGTAGTGGCCGAAGTTGTCCGCGGTGTACTCCTGGGCGCGCGACAGGAAATTGCCCAGGAACGGCAGCTGCGACACCGGTGCGGTCAGCCACTGCCGCCAGTACGAAACGTGACCGGCGCCGAGGTGACCGACCTCGTGACCGATCACGAAGCGCAGCGCATCAGGGTCACGGGCCTCTCCGCCGACCTCGAACAGGTCGGAGTAGACCACGATGAACCGGCGCCAGGCGTGACCGGAGGCGAAGGCGTTGATCGTGCCGCCACCGCTGACGACGTACGCATCGGGCACCTTGCGCATCCCGGCAGCCGCAGCGGCCTCGACCAGCATCCGGTAGCCCTCGGGGAACTGGGTCGGCGTCAGACGCACCCCGTTCACCCGCATCTGCGCGTACATGTAGCCACGTGCCAGATAGAGCAGCAGCGCCAAGGTGGTCAGGGAGAACACGATGCCGCTTGCCTGCTGGACCATGTCGTACTCCGTGGTGCCGGGCCGCAGGCCGAATGCGCCACCGCCGCCACCGAGGAAGTCGATCGCCAGCATCACGAGGAAGATGAACGAGCCGAGGTAGCCGAGCCCACCCAACACACAGGTCACGATCAGCCACGGGATCTCCCCCGGGTGCAGGCGGCGCCCCAACTCCTGGCGGGGCAACGCCGTCTGACGATTCAGCAGCCGGGGCCCTTCGGGCTCGGTCGGCGCAGCGCTGACGGGCACGGGAGGTTGGGTCATCAATTTCCTCGGATCACTCGCAGAGCAGTGTCGAGCAGGATCGTACCTGCCCGAGGTGACACTTGGCCGGGATCATCACCGCCCGGTCCCGGTCGTCACCTCAGCGGGACCGCAGTGGCACCTCGTGGCGATCCGCGATCCGTTCCCCGGCCTGCGGATCATGGGCGTAGACCTCACGACCGTCGACCCACACCCGGGACGGGCGGACCATCGGGTCCAGCCAGTCGCCCTGCCAGACCGCCAGGTCGGCCCGCTTGCCGACCTCGAGGGAGCCCACCTCGTCGGCGACGCCGAGGACCCGGGCGGGATTGATGGTGATCGCCCGCAACGCGGTGTCGCGATCGAGACCCTCCCGTACTGACAAGGACGCCTGGTGCACCAGGAAACTGATCGGGACGACCGGGTGGTCGGTGATGATCGAGATCTCGACACCGGCGGCGGCCAACTTGCCCGGGTTGGCGATCGAACGACCCCGCAGCTCCATCTTGGACTTGGAGGTGAACAGCGGACCGATCAGCACCGGGACCTGCTTGGCGGCCAGCAGGTCGGCCACCACATGCGCCTCGGTGCCGTGGTCGATCACCAGGTCGATGCCGAACTCGTCGGCGATCCGTACCGCAGTGACAATGTCGTCGGCACGGTGCGCGTGCTGGCGCCACGGGATCTGGCGACGCAACACCTTGGCCAGCGCTTCCATCGTGAGGTCGACCTCGGCGGGACGGTCGGCGGTCGCCGCCTCGTGCTTGGCGAGGTAGTTGCGGGCCGCGGTGAAGGCCTCGCGGATGATCTTGGCGTTGCCGAGCCGGGTCGACGGTGTCTGCTGCCGGTCCCCGTAGACCCGCTTGGGGTTCTCACCCAGGGCGGCCTTCAATCCGGCCGGCTCCCGCAGCACCATGTCATCCACGATCCGGCCGTGGGTGTGCAGGGTGGTGGCGAGTCCGCCGATCGGGTTGCCCGAGCCGGGGTTGACGTTCACGGTGGTGACGCCGCCAGCCAGCGCGAGGTCGAAGCCTTCGTCGAACGGGTCGATCGCGTCCACCGAGCGGACCGCTGCCTGGTTCGGCCCGGTCATCTCGTTGGTGTCGTTGCCGGCGGCGCCGTCACCTTCGGGATGCACACCGAGGTGGACGTGGGCGTCCACCAGTCCCGGCGTGACCTGGGCACCGGAGACATCGACCACCTCGGCATCGTCGGGGATGGTGATGTCGGCACCGATCGCGACGATCCGGTCGTCCTCGATCAGGATCGACCCGTCGACCTCGGCCGTCGTGACGGGGATGAGACGGGCATTGACCAGGGCTCGGCGCACGGATCCTCCTCGGTGGTGGCGTCCGGTCAGCCTATCCCCGTCAAATGTCGATGCGCCGGTGGTGGCGGCCGTGCGGATGGACCAGGGCGATCGGGTCACCGTCGCGAGCCAGGACGAAGTCGGTCGGGTCACGGTCCGGTGGCAGCCGATCGGCCATCCCCGGCAGTACGGTCGCGCCTTCACAGGACAGCCAGACCAGGTCGCGTACCGAGCGCAGTTCGTCGACCAGGGCCACGAAGCGCTGTCGCGCCATCGCCGGCAGGTAGGCGATGACGGCGGTGTGGATCAGGACCACCCGGGCATCGCGCGGTGCCTGGTCGAGCACGCCAGGAAGTTCGGTGAGCAGGTCACCGCGCACGATCGGCGGCGGATCAGTGGCGGCGGCAGCTGCGGCCGTACGGAGGCGATGGCGTCGGTCCTCGTGCTCCGGCCAGACCAGGGCCTCCAACCAGGCCAGATCACCGGGATCGCCGACCGACAACGGATTCAGGTCGATCCCGCGGCGCCAGGTGATGTCGGGGGTCCGGCTCGGCACGGTGTCACTGCGACAGGACAGCACGACAGGACTCGGCCCGTCGTCGGGGTGCAGCAGGTGCTCGTCCCCGTTGTGATCGTAGCGGTACGACCAGCGGTCCGGGAGCAGGCACAGACCCGCCGAGGCGCCGACCTCGACCAACGCGATCGGGCCGTCGAGGTCAGCCAGGTGTGGCAGCAGGGTCGCGCACCGGTTGGCCTCATTGGTCTGGGTGCTGCGGGTTGTCACGATGGCGACGAGCTCGTCCCACCGATCCTGCAGGATCCGTTGCAGGTCGACAGTTCCGGCGAATGGGTCCGCCCCGAGCACCCGAGCTGCGGCGAAGACCAGATTGGGCTGGGTGCGGTCGCGCGGCAGGCTCGCCAACCGGGCCACCATCTGCTCGTCGTCGGCCAGCCATGCCGCCCAGGCACTCAGCGACGGCGACTCGCTGACCGCCTCGACCTGCGCGAAGCGGCGGTACGTCGTCGCCACCTCGTCCTCGCCCACTGGGTGCACCGGAACCTCCTTCGTCGCCGTCGTCCGGCGTGACAGGTCCGGCCTGCGGGATCACCAGTCGTGCACGGACCCGTCGGTCAGCCGGTTCACCGGCAGATACCTCGCACTGTACGGGTAGCGGGCGGCGGCGGCCTCGTCGAACTCGACCCCGAGACCCGGCAGCTCACCGGGGTGCATGTAGCCATCGGCGTAGTCGTAGGAGATCCGGGTGCGTCGGCTCAGTCTGCCGCGGCCCAACACGTTGGCGCGACTGGCCGGTGAGCACCGCGAGATCGTGACCCGGTAGCGGGCCGGTGACACTCCTCGGGCGATCGAGCCCTGCACGGGCACCTGACCACGGTCTTCTCCGACATCGACCAGATCCGCCAGGATCACCCCGACATCTTCACCGACGGAGAGGACGCCCGGCCGGTACTCACGGTGAGCACCCGGCTGGGTGGACCGGAGGCGGTCAGCCCTCGGCGCTGACCGGCAGCGGACGCTCCGGGACCCGGGTCCGTACGGCGTTGGCCTGCGAGTCGTCGAGCTGCAGTTGGCTGTCGCGCTCGGCCTCGACCCGACGCAGGTACAGGCCCACCTCGTAGTCGATCTTGTCGGCATCCCAGCCGAGCACCTCGGCGGCGATCGCGGCGGCGACCGGAGCGGCCGTGACGCCGCGATCCCAGGTCTCGATGGAGATCCGGGTACGGCGGGCCATCAGGTCGGTCAGGTGCATCGCGCCCTCATGGCTGCAGGCATAGGCGATCTCGGCGGCCAGGTAGTCCTCGGCCCCGGGCAGCGGCTC
>DVLP01000440.1 GCA_018715445.1 Candidatus Avipropionibacterium avicola
CCGACCAGCCCGAGCCGCCAGTCCAGGGCCACCATCCCGACACTGGTCGTGACGACGGCGGTCAGCGCCGACAGCAGGTACGGGACCAGCTGCGAGGTGGCGGCGGCGACGGTACGTGAGTCCTCGGCCACACGGGAGACCAGGTCACCGGTGCCGGCTCGCTCGACCTGGGCCGCGTCCAGCTGCAGGGCCCGACCGACGACCTTCTCCCGCAGGTCGGCCACCGCATGCTCACCGACCTGGGCCGTCGCACGCATCCCGATCCAGGTGAAGACGGCCCCGACCAGACCGGCGGCCACGGTCAGCCCGGCTGCGATCGCGACCGGTCGGAACTGGGCAGACCAGTCCAGCCCGGCCGTCGTCGGCAGGACGTCGACCAGGCGGCCGAGCACGATGGGGGCGACCAGACCGGCCGCTCCAGCACAGAGCGAGGCGATCACGACCACCACCAACAGTGCCGGACGTGCCCACAACAGGCGCCAGGCCACCCGGGCCGTGGCGCGGCTGCCGGCCACCGGCAGGGTCGACTTCTCCACCACAGCAGCAGAATCGAGGCTCATCGCAGCACCAGCTCCCGGTAGTCGTCCGAGCGGGCGAGCAGCTCGGCATGGGTGCCGTCGGCCTGGGTCGACCGCCCGACCAGGACGACCCGATCGGCGCCGGCACACAGGGCGGGGCTCGAGGTCACCACGATCGTCGTACGGCCACGACGCACCTGGGCCAGTGAGGTGGCGATCTGCTGCTCGGTGACGGCATCGACCGCGGTGGTCGGATCACACAGCACCAACACTTCGGGGTTGGCCACCAGAGCCCGGGCCAAGGCGATCCGTTGCCGCTGACCACCGGAAAGGTTGGCGCCGTCGGCCGCCACGGCATGGTCCAGCCCGTCGGGGAACAACTCGAGCAGCTCGGCGCAGGCCGAGGCCTCGAGTGCCGGGGCGAGCCGCTCCTGCTCGACCGAGCGATGACGCAGGACCACGTTGCTGCGCAGGGTTCCCTCGAAGACGTCCACCTTGTGAGGGGCGACGGCGAGACGGTCCCGTACCGCCTCCAGGGACAGCTCGGTGCGGGGCACACCGTCCAGGGCGACGGTGTCGGACTGGGCCGATTCCCCGGCCAGGGCCGAGGTGATCGCCTCACTCATCGACGGGTCGTGCACCACCAGGGCCAGCAGTTCGCCCGGGCGGACCGTGAGGTCGAGGGTCTGCCCGTCCGGTCCGGTCAGCCCGGTCACGGTGAGCGTGGCGGTCTCTGTCGTCAACCCGGACTGCCCGGAGCGGATCAGGTCCGGCTGGGCGAGGAAGTCGCCGATCCGCCGGGCCGAGGCCACGGAGTAGAACAGCAGCGGGATCGAGGCCACCACCGTGGAGATCGGCTCGGCCAGGAAGACCGCCAACCCGACCACGGCGATCAACCCCCCGACCGTCAGATGTCCATCCAGCAAGCGATATCCGCCGACCAGCACCACCGCAGCGATCAACAGCCCCAGGATGGTCTGCTGGGCGCCGTCGGCCACGGCCATCCCGCTCGCGGTGCGGACCGAGGCGTCGCGGGCGTCGTGGTTGGCCCGCTGGTACTGCTGGCGGACCGCTGGCTCGGCGCCGATCCCCTTGATCACGCGCAGCCCGCGCATCAGGTCGGTGGCCTGGCCGGAGGCCGCGGCGATCTTGGCCTGCATCGTCCTGGTGTGTCGTTCGATGGGCCGCGAGACCAGATGGCTGAGGCCCAGGGTGATCGCGACCCCGCCGAGGACCACCAGCCCGATCACCCAGTCGGTGACGAACAGGTAGATGCCGCCGGCGACCACTCCGACGACTGCCGAACCCATCAGCGCGATCCGCCGGATGATGAAGCTGGTCACGTCGGCATCGGCGGTCGCGACCGAGAGCACCTCGCCGGGCATCAGCCCGGTCCGTACGCCTCGGGGGTCGAGTGCGCGTCCGGCGACCTCGACCCGCAATGCGTGGGTCTCCAGGTTGAGCGCGCGGTTCGCCAACCGTGCGCCGAAGCGATACCCCAACGACAGCACGGTGAACAGCACTGCAACGGCCACCAGGCCGATCACCAGGGCAGGGCGGTCCAGCGGCACCACCGCATGGTCGACGACCAGACCGATGAGCACCGGGACGGCTGCTTCGCAGGCCTGCCACAGGCACATGATCGCCATCCCCGGCAGCATCAGTCGACGGTGCCGGGTGAGGGTGCGCCGCAGCAGCGCCGGGCCGGGGGCGGTCTCGGGCTGGGACGTCATGCGGTGTGCTCCAAGCGGGGAGGTCGCGGGCTTGGTGATCATTCCACCATCAGAACCACGATTAGGTCAGGCTGCCCTAAAACCCTACAGTGGTGGTCGCGTCCGACCGAGCCACGTCCTGAAAGGGGAGACGATGTTCTCCCGTCTCTCTCGCCGCCAACTCCTGACCGGAGGCGTCGCGGCCTCCGCGACCCTGCTGCTCGCCGGATGCGGTGCAGGATGGCCGGCCGGCGATCCGCCCGGCTCGCCGGATGCGGAGTCGAGCCCACGGACCATCACCGATCCGACCGGTCGCCGGGTAGCGGTGCCGGCCGACCCACAGGCCGTGCTCGGTTTCTACACCACCGACATCGACATCCCGATCACCCTCGGCTTCACTGCACTCGCCCCGAGCCAACCGGTCCGTGACGGCTACGCCTCCTGGCCGAGCTACTTCCCGGACGAGCCGCTCGAGGGGATCGAACCCTTCGTCAACTACCCCGAGTTCAACTACGAGGCGGTGCTCGCAGCGGGGCCGGACCTCATCCTCAACGGGCTGGCCCATGACGAGTCGACGGCCGAGCGGCTGGCCGCGATCGCGCCCACGCTGAGCTACAACGGTTTTGACGGGCAGGACTGGCGGGTCCATGCCGAGGCCAACGCTGCACTGCTCGGACGGACCGCCGAGTGGCAGGCCTGGACCGACACCTATGCCGCCCAGGTTGCAGAGGCCAAGGACCGGATCAAGGCTTCCGCCGCGGCCGACTGGACCGTGGCCACCGTCGGTCACCTCGACGGTGTCGTCCATGTGGGTGGTTCCCGGGTACCACTGGCAGGCTTCACCGATCTGGGGATGTCGCTGCATCCGTTGATGACCAGTGAGGGCTCCTCGTTCTCGACCGAAAAGCTGGGTGAGCTCGAAACAGTGGATGCCGCCTTCATGTCGGTGACGGCCGGAGAGGCCGGCCAGGAGTCCCACGAGGCGACGTTGACCGCCCTCGAGGAGAGCCCGATCTGGCGCGACCTGCCCTTCGTTCGCAACAACCGCATCTTCACCTTCGATCTCGAGATGACGTTCGGCTCACCGAACGGGCACGCGGCGTTCATCGACGCCGTGACCACAACCCTGCTGGAGGCATCATGATGAAGTTCCACCACGCCGACGTCACCGCGGTCCAGCGGCTGACGCCGGGGATGATCCGCGTGACCGTCGCCGGGGAGGGACTGGCCGACTTCACCTCCACCGGGGTCGGCGACGAATACATCCGGACCTTCTTCCCGCCGGGGGACGACCGCCGCGACCTGCCGCTGCCGCTGCCGACGGAGAAGGGGTGGGAGTGGCCCGAGGGTGCGGTCCAGTCACCGATGCGCAACTACACGATCCGTGCGCACCGCCCCGAGACCGGCGAGGTCGACATCGACTTCGTCGTCCACGAGGGCGGCGTGGCCGCGCAATGGGCACTGGAGGCCAAGCCCGGTGACCTGCTGGGCTTCAACACCCCGGCCGGACTGTACGAGGCGCCCGAGGACCTGAAGTGGCAGTTGTTGGTCGCCGACCAGACCGGTCTGCCGGCCGCCCTGCGGCTGGCCGAGACCGCGCCCGAAGGCGTACGGACCCGGGTCGTGCTGGAGGTCCCCGATGCCGAGCACGAGCAGCCCTGCACCGCCGACAACGTCGAGATCCGTTGGATCCACGGCGGCAACGGCCACGGCCAGAGCCGGTTGGACGAGGTCGTGGTGGCGGCCCTGCAGGACCTGGTGACCACCGATGGCGAGGCCGGGGACCTGCCGGGTGGTTACGTCTGGGTGGCCGGTGAGACCAAGGTGCTGCGCAGCGTGCGGCGCCACCTCCGCAAGGAGCTCCTGCTGCCGGCCAACCGCTACAAGGTCGTCGGCTACTGGACCGAGCGGGCCGAGGAGTGGCGCGAGCGCTTCCAGTCGCTCGACCAGTCGGTCAAGGACGAGCTGCGCGCGATGTGGGCCACCGACCGCGACACCGAGGAGATCACCGACGACTACGAGGCCCGCCTGGAGTCCCTCGGTCTGTGAGGCGGCCCCGTACGTTGACACGTACGGGTCGTCCAGGCGCGCGGGGGCGTCAGACTGCTCAGCTGGACCGCGCCGTCGTCGACATCAGCGGGGAGAGGCTGGCGGCGCGCGCCGGGGCCTCGGCGTCACCGCAGGCGACCAGCCAGTTCGCCATCAGCTGGTAGCCGTGCTCGGTGAGCACCGACTCGGGATGGAACTGGACGGCCTCGACCGCCAGCTCGCGGTGGCGGACGGCCATGATCACCCCACTGTCGGTCCGGGCGGTCACCTCCAGCTCCGCCGGCACGGTGTCGGGCTCGATCGCCAGTGAGTGGTAGCGGGTCGCGGTGAACGGCGACGGCAGTCCGGCGAAGACCCCGGCCCCGTCGTGGTGCACCGTCGAGGTCTTGCCGTGCAACAACTCCGGGGCCCGGTCCACCACACCGCCGTACGCGACCGCGATCGACTGCAGGCCCAGGCAGACACCGAAGATCGGTACGCTGCCGGCCAGTTCCTGGACCACCCGGACGCAGACCCCGGCGGCCTCGGGCGTGCCCGGGCCGGGGGAGAGCAGGATCCCGTCAAAGCCGTCGGGCCACCCCGCCTCGGAGAACCGCGCATCGTCATTGCGCCAGACCTCGACCTCGGCCCCGATCTGGGCGAGGTACTGCACCAGGTTGTAGACGAAGGAGTCGTAGTTGTCGACGACCAGGATCCGAGCCATGGGGCCCATGATCCCACTGATCGCCCAGTGCCCCCGCACCACGCCCGCTCCCCGGTCAACGACCCCCGAGCTCGCCCACGATCCCCGAGCTCGTCGAGGGGCCAAGCTCGCTCACGCCCCCCGAGCCCGTCGAGGGGTCAGGGAGTCGACTCCTCGTCGGTCGGCTCGTCGGTGGGCGGCGGGGAGGAGTCGCCGGGCTCGGTCGGCTCGGTGGTCGGCGGGTCGGTCGGGGTCTGGGCGATCCCGATCACCAGCTTGATGGTCGAGCCCCAGTCGGCCTTGTCCCCGGAGCCCGGGTCCTGGCTGATGACGGTGTTGACGTCATTGGGGTCCTCGACCTCTTCTTCCTCGAACTCCACCTCGAAGCCGCGGTCCTTGGCCTCCTGCTGGGCCCGCTCGCGGGTCATGCCGGACAGGTCAGGGATCGAGCCCTGCCCGGTCGCGACCGTCAGCACGATCTCGGAGTCCAGTGCGAGGCTCTCGCCCTCGCCGGGATCGACGGCCAGGACCTCACCCTTCTCCGTGCCCGGGTCCTCGTCGGTGGCGTCCTGGGTGCTGATGTTGGTGAAGCCGGCATCCTCGAGCGCGTCCTTGGCCTCCGACTCGCTCATGCCGACCAGGTTCTGCGGGATGGTCGCCGACTCGGGACCGACGTTGACGGTGATGGTCACCGTCGATCCGACCGGCACCTCCTCGCCCTCGGGCGGGGTCTGGTCGATGACCTGACCGACCGTGCTGTCGGCGTCCCCGGCGACCTCCTTGACCTTGACCTCGAGCTTCATGCCCTCGAGGCGGTTGCGGGCCTGCTCCTCGCTGAAGGAGATCACGCTGGGCACGGTCACCATCTGGACCGGAGCACTCGACGACGGCGGCGGTGGCGGCGGCTCCGCGTCATTGTTCACCCACCAGATCGCGATGCCGACCGTGATCAGGGCCAGCGCCAGCAGGATCACCAGAGCGATCGTGGCGCCCTTGCGCTTCGGTGGGGCCTCGTCGTCCTCGGTCTCGGCCACCACGCCGTCGCCGGCGACCGGATCGACCGGTTCGGTGCCGCGGGTCGACTCGGCCAGCGACGCGGCGGCGGGCGCGGCCGGCTGATGGTCCGGCACCAGCACCGCGGTCGGCGCCTCCGCCGGTGTCGGCGAACTCGCCGGTCCCGACGCCAGGGCGATCGGCTTCTGCCCCTGCAGCAGCCGCTGCAGGTCGTCCTTCATCTGCCGCGCCGACTGGTAGCGGTCGTTCGGGTCCTTGGCCAGCGACCGCATCACCACCGCATCCATCTCCGGGGTGATCTCGGAGTCGTGCTGGCTGGGAGGCTTGGGCTCCTCCCGTACGTGCTGGTAGGCGACGCTGACCGGTGAGTCCCCGACGAACGGGGGACGACCGACCAGCAGCTCGTACAGCAGGCAGCCGGCGGAGTAGATGTCGGAGCGGGCGTCGACGGTCTCGCCGCGGGCCTGCTCCGGCGACAGGTACTGCGCGGTGCCGATCACCGCAGCGGTCTGGGTCATGGTCGACTGGGTGTCGGCGACCGCGCGGGCAATCCCGAAGTCCATCACCTTCACGTCACCGGCCGGGGTGAGCATCACATTGGCCGGCTTGATGTCACGGTGCACGATCCCGGCACGGTGGCTGTAGCTCAGGGCGTCGAGCACACCGGCCGACAGCTCCAGGGCCCGCTCGGGCAGGATCTTGCGGCCGTCGCGCAACACGTCGCGCAGCGTGACGCCCTCGACCAGCTCCATCACGATGTAGGGGATCCGCACCCCGGTCACCGGGTCGGGCTCCTCGCCGGTGTCGTACACGGCGACGATCGTGGGGTGGTTCAGGCCGGCTGCGGCCTGGGCCTCGCGGCGGAACCGGGCCTGGAAGATCGGGTCACCGGCCAGGTCGGTGCGCAGTTGCTTGACCGCCACCGGGCGGTTCAGCCGGCTGTCGATGGCGCGGTGCACTTCGGCCATGCCGCCGCGGCCCAACAACTCACCGATCTCGTAGCGGTCGCCCACCCGTCGCGGGGACTGGGCGTTCCCGCCCGCGTCGCGAGTGTCGTCGGTCATCAAGCAGCCTTCCAGTCCGGTCGGGAGGGGAAGGGGGCTCCCGACGTCCGTACCACGATAGCGGCCGGGTGAACATCAGTTGTCGTCCGCATCACAGCAGGGCCTCCAGTACGGCCTTGGCGATCGGGGCGGCGAGCCGGCCCCCGGAAATGTCGTTGCGCTCGATGTCGGCCTCCTCGATGAAGACCGTCACCGCCAGCGTGCGGTCCCCGGCCCGGACGTAGGAGGTGTACCAGGCGAAGGGCGGACGGTCGTCGGTGGTGTTGGCGGTGCCGGTCTTGCCGCCGACCTCGTAACCCGAGATCTGACCGTTGACGCCGGTGCCCTCGGTGACCACGGTCTGCATCCATTCCTGCAGGGTCCGGGCGTTGTCGGTCTCCATCGCCCGGCCGAGCTCCTCGGGCCGGGTCGTCGAGATCGGGGTCAGGTCGGCCCCGCGGATCCCCGAGACCAGGTACGGCTTCATCACCACGCCGTCGTTCGCGATGCCCGCGGTCACCATCGTCATCTGCAGCGGTGTCGCGGCGACGTCGTACTGTCCGATCGCGCTCAGGCCGGTCTGGGCCGGGTCGGGGTTGTCCGGGAAGCGGCTGGCGACTCCGTTGAGGTCGGCGAGCTGGCGGGCGTCGAAGCCGAACTTCTCGGCCTGCTCCCGCAGTGCATCGGCGCCGACGGTGATCCCGACATTGGCGAAGGCGGTGTTGCACGAGACCTTCAGCGCCTGCTCCAGGGTGATCTGCTCGCCACCGCAGGGGCTCTCGTTGGGCAGGTAGGTCTCGGTGTTCGGCAGCTTCAGCCGGTCCGGGGAGTCCCACTTCTTGTTGGCGGCATGGCCGTTCTCCAGGGCCGCGGCCGCGGTGACCAGCTTGAAGGTCGATCCGGGCGGGTAGACCTCGCGGGCCGCCCGGTTCTGCAGGGGGCGCCCGCTGTCCTCGAGCAGCTCCTTCCACGCCTTGCCGGCCACCCCGTCGTCGCCGATGTCGTGGCTGGCCAGCTGGTTCGGGTCGTACGAGGGGGTGCTCACCAGGGTCAGCACCTCGCCGGTCTTGGCGTCGACCGCCACCACGGCACCCTTGCGGTTGCCGAGCTGGGCGTAGGCGACCTGCTGGGCCTTGGCGTTGATGGTGGTCTGCACCGTGGCCCCGGTCGGGGGCCGGTTGGTGATGATGTCGAGCAGGCGTCGGATGAACAACGAGTCGTCGGTGCCGGCCAGTTGGCTGTTGTGGGTGGCCTCCAGCCCGGAGGTGCCGTAGTCGAAGGCGTAGTAGCCGGTGACCGGGGCGTACAGCTCGCCCTCGGGGTAGACCCGCTGGTAGCGGAACCGGTCGTCCACCGGCTCGGTCATCGCGATCGGGGTGTTGCCGACCAGGATGGCGCCGCGATCCTGTCCGAACTCGGCGTCACGGACCCGGCGGTTGTCACCGCGGGAGTTGAGGTCGTTCTCCCGGAAGACCACGCTCCAGGTGCAGTTCACCAGCAACAGGGCGAACATCACCATCACCACGACCGACGTGCGGCGCAGCGGCTTGTTCATCGCAACCCTCCCGGGATCAGTTGGGTTCGCTCGGTGTCGGGATCGATCTCGGGGACGGTCGCCACCGGCTTGCGGAACTGGTGCGAGATCACCAGCAACAAGCCGACCAGCACCCAGTTGCAGATCAGGGACGAGCCACCCTGGGACAGGAACGGGGTGGTCAGTCCGGTCAACGGCAGCAGCCGGGTGACCCCGCCGACGATGGTGAAGACCTGCAGGGCGAAGGTGAACGCCAGCCCGGCCGCGAGCAGCTTGCCGAAGGGTTCCTTGCCCATCAGGGAGATCCGCAGTCCACGGGCAGCGATCAGGGCATACACCATGATCACTGCCATCAGCCCGGTCATGCCGAGCTCCTCGCCGATGGCCGCGGTGATGAAGTCACTCTTCACCACCGGGATCAGCCCCGGCCGGCCCAGGCCGAGGCCGCGACCGAGCAGCCCACCCCAGGCGATGCCGTACTGGCCCTGGATGATCTGGTACGCGGTGTCGGGATGGTCGAACGGGTGCAACCAGGCATCGACCCGGACCTGGACGTGCGAGAACATCAGCCATCCGGCCACTGCTCCGACGGCGAACAGCCCGGTGCCGACGATGGCCCACCCGGGACGCTCGGTCGCGACGTACAGCATCATCACGAACATCCCGAAGAACAGCAGCGAGGTCCCCAGGTCGCGCTGATAGACCAGCACCAGCATGCTTGCGCCCCACATCAGGGCGATCGGTCCGAGGTCACGCAGCCGTGGCAGGTCGAGCCCGAGCACCCGCACCCCGGCCAGCGCCAGCACCTCGCGCCGCTCCACCAGGTAGGAGGCGAAGGCGACCGCCAGCACCACCTTGGCGGCCTCGGCCGGCTGGAAGGAGAGCCGGCCGATCCCGATCCAGATCCGGGCACCGTAGATCTCACGGCCGATCCCGGGCAGCAGCGGCATCAGCAGCATCACCAGGCCCACCAGGCCGAGCAGGAAGGGGAAGCGTTGCAGCGGACGGTGGTCGCGCAGCACCAGCAGCACGGTCACGAACAACGCCACCCCGAGCCCGGTCCACAGGAACTGGTTCGGCGCGTCGGTCGATGTGGTCGACAGGTCGAGACGGGCGATGACGGCCAGGCCGAGACCATTCAGCAGGAAGACACAGGGCAACAGCACCGGGTCGGCGTACGGGATTCGCCACCGGATCGCGATGTGGCAGACCGCGGCCAACCCGACCCAGATCCCGACCACCAGTGGCCAGTTCTCCGGGATCGCGTTGTGCACGTTGAGGTTGGTGATGAACCAGGCGCCGATGCCGATCAGCAGGGCGAGCAGCAGCAGCACCAGTTCGGTGTTGCGGCGTTTGCGGGGGACGACGACGGTGCCCCCGGTCGCGGGGGTGACGCCGGTGCCGGCGGGCAGGTGGGCCGAGGAGATGCTCACGTACATTCCTCGTCCGAGCCGGACCCGGGGCCCTCCTTGGACTCACGACAGTCCTCGGCGATCTTCCTCAACTCGGCCACGGTGTTGTGGGCATCGTTGAGGCTGGCGCTGCGGATGGTTTCGGTGAGCTGTTGGCGACGGTACGGCGGCAGGTCGGCCAGATCGATGTCCTGGACCTCGTACACCGTCGACAGTGGCAGGCCGAGGACGTTCTGCGGCAGGCCCTGGTAGATCGCGACCTTGTCGTCGGCGACCCCGACGTAGTACTGGGTCCGTCCCCAGGCCACCGCGGCCGTGCAGCCGCCGGCCAGCACGACCAGGGCCAACAGGGTGATGATCAGGGTGCGCAGCCAGCGCCGACGTGGGGTCGGGCTGATCGCGTACCGCAGGTCCTCCTCGTCGGCCGGCTCGCTCGGCTCGGGTGCACTGGGGCGTACCGGCGCATCCGACTCGTCGGGATCGTCCTCGTCATCGCCCAGGTCGATCGAGCGCGGTGCGATCTCGGGCACCTCGATCGTGGTGACCGCCCCGACCGAGGTCGGCTCCAGCGGCGGATCGGGGGCCCGTTCCACGACCTCGGCCAGGATCACCGTGATGTTGTCGAGGCCGCCGGCGTCCAGGGCTGCCTCGACCAGTGACTCGCAGGACTCGTCGAGGGAATCGCCGCTGGCGCGGCGTTGGATGGCCTCGTCGGAGACGAAGCCGCACAGCCCGTCGGAGCACAGCACGAGCCGGTCCCCGGCGCGCAGCTCGACATAGGCAGTGTCGGGGACGTTGGTGGGGTGACCGTTGAGGACCTTGAGCAGCAAGCTGCGATGCGGGTGGGTGGCCGCGTCCTCCTCGGTCAGGTTGCCCTCGTCGATCAGTGACTGCACCCAGGAGTGGTCGTGGGTCAGTGGCTCCATCTCGCCGTCGCGGATCAGGTAGATCCGGGAGTCACCGATGTGGCAGACCCCGAAGTGGTGTCCGTCGAACAGGCCGCCGGAGACCGTCGTGCCCATCCCCTCCAAGGAGTGGTCGTCGGCCACCAGGTCAGCGATCCGGTTGTTGGCCCGGCGCACGATGTCGCCGAGCGCGTCGAGCATCTGCTCGCCCTCGACGAACCCGTCGCCGGCCACGGCCGTGCTCACCGCCACCGTCGAGGCCAGGTCGCCGGCTGCCGCACCACCCATCCCGTCGGCCACCAACAACATCGTCGGGCTGGCACAGCCGGAATCCTGGTTGTTCTTGCGGATCCGCCCCACGTCCGAGGCGATCCGGTAGTCCAGATGGAGCCGCTCGCCCGCGTCCCCCGAGTCCGCACGCTCCATGTCCCTCGAGCCCGTCGAGGGGTCCTCGTTCACGTCCCCCGAGCTCGCGCTCTCCACGTCCCCCGAGCTCGCGCTCTCCACGCTCCCCGAGCCCGTCGAGGGGTCGTCTTCGCTCGTCGAGGGACCCTCCTCCGACGGCTCCTCCGCCGGGCTCTCCTGCTCCTGCTCGTCGAGGTCGAACAGCGCGTCCTGGAGGTCCTCGGCCTCGGTCGGCGACACCGGCGAGGTCGGTGACTGCTGTGGCATCAGACCTCCAGCCTCATCACCGTACGACCGATCCGGACGGTGTCCTCGAGCCCGATCGTGGTGGGCTGGGTGATGCGCTGACCGTTGACGTAGGTGCCGTTCGTGGAGCCGAGGTCCTCGATGTAGAAGCCGCTGTCGCCGGCGACCACCCGGGCGTGCCGGGTCGAGACGTAGTCGTCCTCGAGGATCAACTGGCAGTCCGCGGACCGCCCGATCTGGACGGTGCCGCCGGCCAGGTCGGCCGAGGTGCCGGCCAGCTCACCGTTGGTGATGCTGAACTTCCTCGGCGTGCCCCGATCCTTGCGGCGGAGCCGGGTGTTGGAGCGGGGGGCTTCGCCGAGCTCGGTCGGCGGGGCCATCCCGGCCGGCACGGTCCGGCCGAACATGTCGCCACGGATCACCGAGGCCACCGACAGGATGAAGATCCACAGCAGTGCCAGGAAGAGCACCTTGATGAGCATGACGGCGATCTCGGACATCGTTCACCCGCCCTGTGGTGCGTGGACCAACATCCGGGTCGACCCGATCTCGATCCTGGTCCCGTCGCGGACGTCGGCCTCACGGACCCGGTCACCGTTGACGACGATGCCATTGGTCGAGCCGAGGTCGACCACCCGGATCGCGCCGTCGGCATGGACCTGGACCTCGGCGTGGCGCCGTGAGATCCCCGGGTCGTTGATCCGCAGGTCGGCGTCGGAGCCCCGCCCGATGGTGAAGCCCGGCGGCTTGAGGGGATGGCGCATGCCGTTGACCTCGAGGACCAACTTCGAGGCCATGATCAGTTCGGTGTTGGCCGGATCATCGGTCGCGACCGCAGCCACGGCCGAGGAGTCGACGGTGAAGCGCCCGGTCGGCAGCGACGTGTCGACCTCCAACGTGATGCTGATCGGACCGTTGAAGACGTAGCCGCGCTCCTTGGCGTGCTCGGTCAGCTCCGGGATGATCTCGGCGTTGAGCGTCTTGCCGTACGGGGTGAGCCGGTCGTAGTCGTGCTGCGAGAGGGTGACGACGAACTCGTTGGGGACCAGGCGACGCCGACGCGACATCAGCTTGGCTTCGGCGTCGAGCTCACGCTGCAACCGGGCGGCGATCTCGACGGGCTGGACGTCACCCTTGAAGGCGCGCGCGAAGACGCCGTGCACCGCTGCTTCGAGTCTCTTCTCGAAGCGATCCAGACGTCCCATTTCACCCTTCCCGGCTCCGGTCCGCCCCCGATACTATGCGGGACCGTCGATG
>DVLP01000441.1 GCA_018715445.1 Candidatus Avipropionibacterium avicola
CCGACCACCGACCCGTTCTCGATGATCGCCATGGCGCTGCCGATGACCATCCTGCTGATGATCACCGAGCAGATCGCCAAGGTGTCCGAGAAGCGGCGCGCCACCCGCGAGGCCGATGACCCGGTCGCCAACGACAAGGTGCTGGCCGAGCTCAACGCCCTCGACGAGCAGGAGCGACTGGAGCGGGAGGCCGCCAAGCCCTCCGACAGCAGCGACGCCGACCAGGACGCCACCGCCAGGACCTCGTGACCGCGGACCCCGGCGCCGACCGGACGCCCGGAGAGCTGGCGGGCATCCGCCCGAGCATCCCGCAGCTGGAAGCCGTGGTGGCGGTGGTCGACTACGGGTCGTTCACCGCCGCGGCCGACGTGCTGATGATCTCCCAACCGTCGCTGTCGCGACGCATCCACACCTTGGAAGATGCTCTCGAGGCCCGGATCTTCGTCCCGGTCGGGCGCCGGATGGTGCTGACCGAGTTGGGTCAACGCCTGCTGAACGCCGGGCGCCGGATCCTGCGTGACGTCGCGGAGATCGAGGCGATGACCGCCTCGGACCAACAGGTCACCTCCGGGTCGTTGCGGATCGCCGGGCTGCCGTCCCTGGTGGCGACCGTGGTCCCGTCCTACCTCGGTCGGTTCCACCGACGCCACCCGGGGGTGCGGGTCGAGTTGTTCAGTGTCGAGGATGCGGCCGAGCTGCTGCAGGCCCTTCGTCTGGGACGGGCCGATGTCGGCTTCGGCGTGAGCGACAACGCGCCCCACGACATCGACGTGGTGCCGGTGCGGACCCAGGACTTCGTGGCGGTGTTGCCCTCGACCTCGGCCCCCACGGCGACCCCGCCCGAACCGGTGAGCACACGCACGCTGGCCGAGCACACCCTGGTCACCCTGCCCCGGGGCACCTCGATCAGGGAACTCACCGAGACCGTCTACCAGTCGTACGGCGTCCAACCCCCACGTGTGATCACGACGACCCAGCGTGACGCCCTCGTCGAGCTCAGCGTCACCTCCGGAGCGGTCACCATCGTCCCCGATGCCCTGGCCCGAACGGCCGCGATCTTCGGTGGCGTCGAGGCCCGGCTGGCCGACCCGGTCCAGCGCGAGATCGGAGCGCTGTACCGCAGTGATCGGCACCAACCCCACGCACTGCGTCGATTCGTGTCCATCCTCCACGAGAAGTGAGTCCATAGCCGCCACGCATGATCGCGGCCCGTCCGGCTATTGGTGCCGGCCGGTGCGGTCATGGTGGCCTTGGTTCGCAGGGCATCCGCCCTGGTGTCGAACCGGAGGTGGCGGGCATGGCAGGCAAGGTACGGCGGGGACACCTGCTCGGTGCGCGCCGGACGGTCGTCCTGGCCCTCAGCGCGGTGGTGGCACTGGTCCTGCTGGTCACGATCGGTGTCGTGGTGCGGGTGCAGTCCTCCCTCAGCGTCGTCACGATCCACGACGACGACCGGGCAGTCAGCGCGCCGGCCGACCAGGACCCGTTGACCATCCTCGTGGTGGGCTCGGACAGCCGTGCCCTTGAGGGTGAGCGTCACGGCGTCGACGACGGCTCCCGCCGCAGCGACGCCCTGATCGTCGTGCACCTGGCCCGCGGTGATGCCCGCGTGGACGCCGTGCAGATCCCTCGTGACACCGTGCTCGAGCTGCCCGCCTGCCCCGACGTCGGGGAGGGCAGCTTCGCCGGAGGCCGAGGCATGATCAACGGCGCGCTCAACCACGGGCTGGCCTGCACGGTGGCCGCGGTGGAGGCGTTGAGCGGACTGCACCTGGACCACGCCGTCGAGCTCGACTTCGACGGCTTCGTCGCCGTCGTCGACGCGATCGGTGGGCTGCCGATCTGCCTGCCCGAGCCGATGCAGGACGATCAGGCCGCCCTCGACCTGCCCGCCGGCGAGCAGGTCCTCACCGGCACCGAAGCGCTCGCCCTGGTGCGGACCCGCCATGCGGTGGGCGACGGCAGCGACCTCGCACGACTCGACAACCAGAAGCGGGTGATCTCCGCGCTGGTGGCCCACCTGTCCGGCGAGGATCTCACCCGGCGCCCGGATCGACTCGCCCGACTGGCCGAGGCAGTGGCCGAGGCGACCACGGT
This sequence comes from Candidatus Avipropionibacterium avicola, assembly GCA_018715445.1. Classification (GTDB taxonomy): domain Bacteria; phylum Actinomycetota; class Actinomycetes; order Propionibacteriales; family Propionibacteriaceae; genus Avipropionibacterium; species Avipropionibacterium avicola. Next base: position 2,098 of record DVLP01000441.1, read on the forward strand.
CGACGACGGACTCGGCTCGGTCGCCGCCCTGGTCGCGCTCGGGCGACGCTTCGCCGCGGTGCCTGACTCCCAGGTGTCGGTGACGACCATGCCCTGGCAGCCCGCTCCCGATGATCCCAACCGCGTCGTCCCTGCGCCCGAGGCCGCCGATGCCTTCGCGCGTCTGGGCCAGGACCGCCCGGTGCGGACGGGATCGCCGGACGATGCGTCACCACGAGACCCCTCGACCCCTTCCACCCCGGCGCAACCGCCCACTCCATCCGATCCATCGTCGAAAGGACCGACCTCATGCCCACCCTCGGCCCCATGCAGCTGCTGATTGTCGCTGGCGTCATCATCTTGTTGTTCGGCACCAAGAAACTTGCCGGCCTCGGCAAGAGTGCCGGGCGCTCCCTGCGCGAATTCAAGGAGGAGACCCGCGGCCTGACCGACGGCGAGTCGGACGAGCCGGCCGCATCGGACGTGTCACGCGCGTCGGACGCACCGGGCGCGGTAGACCAACCGGGCGCATCGAGCGCTTCGGACCGCGAGGAGAGCTGAGCCGACCATGGCGGTGATGATCGCCGGTCGGCGACTCAGCCTTGCCTGGCTCAAGCCTCCGGTCGTCCCGCACGACGGTCGGATGAGCCTGTACGACCATCTGCGGGAGCTGCGCTACCGCCTGATCGCCTCGGTGGTCGGCATCGGGCTGGGGATGGGCGCCTGTGCCTTCTGGTTCAGCCAGCTCTACGGCCTGTTGCTGTGGCCGCTACGGACCGCGGAAGCCAATCTGGCCCAGTCCCACCCGGACCTGGTCCTCCAGGCGACCAACGAGGGCGTCACGACGCCGTTCCTGATCTTCATGAAGGTGATCGGGATCTCGGGGCTGCTGGTGACCGCGCCGTGGTGGTTGCACCAGCTGTGGGCCTTCATTGTGCCCGGCCTGTTGGCCAAGGAACGCAAGTGGGCACGGATCTTCGTCGTCACGGCCACCCCGCTCTTCCTGGCGGGCACGGTCACCGGGTTCCTCATGATGCCGGCGGCGATCAAGGTGCTGATCGGCTTCACCCCTGAGGGATTCGAGGTCGTCAACCTGCTGACCATCGACGGCTTTCTGAGCTTCCTGATCCGCGTCATGCTGGTCTTCGGTGTCAGCTATCTGGTGCCGTTGGTGATGCTGCTGCTGAACCTGCTGGGTGTGCTGTCCTCGCAGCACATGAAGAAGGCCCGGCCCTTCATCATCCTGGCGGCATTCATCTTCTCGGCAGTCGCGACCCCGACCACCGACCCGTTCTCGATGCTCGCCCTGGCCCTGCCGCTGACCGTGCTGTTGATGGTGACCGAGCAGATCGCTCGGGCGGTGGAACGCCGCCGGGCCCGTGCTGACGAGGCCGCCGCGCCGGGATAGGCTCGCGGGCGTGACGGTGCACCTCGTGGTCAACCCGACCGCCGGGGGCGGCCGGGCCGGCAAGCAGTTGCCGTCCGTGGTCGCCCAGGTCCGGCGGACCTTTGCCCAGCAACCCGTCCGGGTCCACCGGGCGACCAGCGTCGAGCATGCCCGCCAGTGCCTGCGTGATGCCATCGACACCCGCCACGACGACGATGTGCTGATCGTGATGGGTGGCGACGGCATGATGCACTTGGGGCTCAACACCGTGGCCGGCACCGAGATCGGGCTGGGGATGATCCCGGCCGGCTCGGGCGATGACCTGTGTCGGGGTCTCGGGATCCCGGTCGGCGACACCGAGGCGGCCCTCGACCTGCTCGCCGGTGAACCGCGCCCGGTGGACCTGATGCAGGTCGGGCAGCACTGGGTCGGATCCATCGTGGCCAGCGGCTTCGACGCCCGGGTCAACCTGCGCGCCAACCGGATGCGGTTCCCCCGAGGGCGGCTGCAGTACCCGGTGGCGGTGGCGGCCGAGCTGGCCACCTTCCGACCCCTGCAGTACCGCCTCACGATCGACGGCGGCCAGGTCCGTGAGTTCGAGGCGATGCTGGTCGCGGTCGGCAACACCACCAGCTTCGGTGGCGGACTGAAGATCTGCCCCGAGGCCGAGCCCGACGACGGCCTGCTCGACCTGACGATCATCCACCCGGTGTCGCGACGCACCCTGGTCGGGATCTTCCCCAAGATCTACTCCGGCAGCTTCACCCACCTCGACGTGGTCGAGCAGCTGCGGTGCCGCGAGGTCGTGCTGGACGGGGCACTGCCCGACGATGGCTCGACGACCCCCACGCCGCTGACGGTGATGGGCGACGGCGAGGAGCTCGGGCCGACCCCACGGACCATCACCTGCCGGCCCGGGGCACTGCGGGTCTTCGCGCCGTTGTCCACCCCCGGGTGAGCGCGTCCACCCCCGGGTGAGCCCGGCCCATTCGGGTCGCCAGTAGGGTGGAACGGTGGACCAGTCGACCCCTTCCGAGGCCTACCAGCGGATGCAGCAGCGACGGGCCAGCCCCGTGCTGGCCGAGTTCGTCGACCTGCACACCTTCACCTTCGACGACTACCAGCTCGAGGCCTGCCGCCACGTCGAGAACGGATCGACCGTGCTGGTCGCCGCCCCCACCGGGGCCGGCAAGACCATCGCCGGTGAGTTCGCGGTGCACCTGGCCCTGTCCCAGGGGCGCAAGTGCTTCTACACCACGCCGATCAAAGCCCTGTCGAACCAGAAGTACGCCGACCTGGTGCGCCGCCACGGCGCCGACAAGGTGGGCCTGCTGACCGGTGACACCTCGGTCAACTCCGAGGCCCCCGTGGTCGTGA
>DVLP01000043.1 GCA_018715445.1 Candidatus Avipropionibacterium avicola
CCCCGAGCCCGTCGAGGGGCACCGATCACACGATCCAGTCGGCGATCCGGTCGACCACCGCCAGGGAATTCCACAGGGCATGGTGGGCATCGGGGATGGTGTGCTGGTCCACCGGGTGCCCACTGCGACGCAGCCCGATGGCGAGGCGGTCGATCGCTGGTAGCGGGGCCAGGGTGCTGCGCTCTCCCGAGACCAGCGTCACCGGGATCTTCGCCGGCAGTCCGGCCACGGTCTCGGGGATGTGGCCCCGGCTGATCGCCCAGACCAGCAAGGACAGTTCGATCGCGCGCGGCCACGGGAGGGGAGACCCGCTCGACACGGCCCAGGCGAGGTCCTTGTTCTCGACCGCGTACCGGTGGCTGTGGCGGGCATCGCGCAGGTTGCGCCAGGCCAGCTCGACCAGGCTCTGCCGACGTACGGCGACCGGCTCGATCAGGGAGAGCCCCCGCAGGTCCGCGCCCCGGGCGGTGAGGTCGGCGGCCAGGGCGCTGCCGGTCGAGGCGCCGAGCGAGTAGCCGACCACGCTGGGGGCCAGGTCGAGCACGCCGGGGTTGGTGCGGAGCACGACATCGCCGAGCAGATGGGCCAACCAGTCGAAGCCACCGCGTCGCAGCCGTCGGCGGACCTGGTGGGGAAGGCCACCGCCGCGTACGGTCCAGCCCGGGGTGTCCAGTGCGATCACCGGGCGTCGCAGGCGGTCGGCGAGCAGCCAGAACCGTTGCTCCTCGAAGGTGTCGAGCTTGGCCAGGATGCCCAGCGTCACGATGATCGGCGACGAGTCGTGCTCGCCGGTCGGTGTGACGGTGGTGGTGCCGAGGCGCAGTCCGTCGACCCAGACCTCGTCGCGGGCGACCCGGACGCGGCTGCCGGGGCCCGACGGCTCGGAGGTCACGTCGTCGGGCATCGAGACCGGGGGCCCGTTCATGACGGTGTCACCGCCGTGACGCGCTGACGATAGGCCAACCACTGGGCCTCGGCGTCAGGATCGGTGAAGAACCGCTGTCGGTCCCGGATGAAGGTGACCACCGGCTTGCCGTGGGTGTTGTGCCACATCAACTGGGCGTCCTCGGGGACTGGTTCACGGGTCCGGATGATCCCTCCGAAGCAGTCCTCGAAGTCGTCGGCCAGGCGCAACACCGAGTTGAGCTGCTCGATCCACTTGCGGTAGGTGTTGCCGTGGAAGGCGAGATATTCCTTTGCTGCCTTGGGTTCTCCGTGCGACAGCAACACTGCACGGAACCACTCGAAGTCGGTCCAGGCGTCAGTGCGGGCCGTCGGTACGGCGAGCAGGTCCTCCAGGATGATGGCCGCTTCGGCGATCGGGGCGGTCCACTCCCGAGGAGCCTCCGCCGTACGGACGAACTGCAGGATCGCCGAGCTCGGGGCCTCGTTGACGTCGAGGGAGTCCGCGCCGAACCACAGCGAGGCCGCCGCCAGGTAGATCTGGTTCACCGGGTCGGTGAAGGGTGTGGTGATCGCCACGAAGTGGGTGTCGGGATCCCTGTCGTACAACAATCCCATGACCCCCAGGCCCGAATGGGTGGGGGAGCTGGTGCCGTCCTCGACCAGCCAGCTGCGCCCGAGATCGAAGTCGACCATGACGATGTCCCAGGTGGCATCGGCCTCCATGAGTTCGATCAGGTCGGCATGGCGCCACACCCAGTCGAGCTGCAGCTCACCGGACCGGATCAGGTCGGCGCAGGCCGTGCGCAGGGTGTCGTAACGCAACATCTCGTTGTCGACCAACAGGATCCGTTGCGGTGGGGATGCCGGGGTGGTGGTCACGGGTTTCCTCCTGACGTGTGGCGCCATCGGGCGATGATCACCTTGTGGTCGTGCTCGGTGGTGTGTTGGACCAGGTCACCGCCGAGGTGGCGCAGGCGGTCGCGCAGCAGTTCGAGGTTGGTCCCGGGCGCGCACCAGAACTCGTCACCGACCGGTGGGGCGTCGTCACCGACGCTGACCTCGACCATCCCGTCGGAGGTGGTGTGCACCCGCACCGAGATCGGGTCCGTCGGTCCCCGGTGGCCCTCGGGCCGGGCCCGGCGTTGGGCCTGTGCCGCGTTGGGCACCAGATTCGCCAACACCAGCAGGGCAAGGTGCTTGTTGGTGGCATCAAGTGCTTCGGCGTCATCCAGGTAGGTGGTGCGGATCTGGTTGCGGGCGCTGCGCGCCTGGACCGACTCGCGCATCGACGCACGCCCGCTGCGGGCGATCCACTCCTGCTCGTCGATCATCTCGCTGGTGCCGCTCACCATCAGGGGCACCACGAGTCCGAGCTCACGCAGGGCGGGGGACACCGGCGGGTCGTGGTCCTGGATCAGGCGACTGATGCTCTTCACCGGGCCGGTGAGTTGCCCGTGCAGTCCGTCGTGGAAGCGTTGCCGGGCGGCGGTGCACTCCTCGGCGACCGTGTCGGCCGAGGCACGGATCACGGTGTCGCTGTGGCGGGTGCGCAGGGTGATCGCGACCGGCAGGGCCATGAGGAGGGCCATCACCTGCCACGGCACTCCCGGCCACGGCGCCGGCAGGCAGACCGCCAGCACGACGATGCTGAGGCCGACCCCGGCGTACCGACGGGCGAAGCGGCCCAACCGCCACAGCCCCTTGGTGTTGCGGGGGTTGTAGTACGGGGTGTCGTTCATCGGCCCCGAGATCGCCGAGTTGAGATACATCAGGGCCAACGCCAGGCCCACGGGGCGGGCCCAGGTCGGCTCGCCGGCCGGGACCAGCCAGGCGGTCGCGAAGACCTGCAACGGGACCGCAGCCAGCCCGACGGCGCCGGTGCCGTTCATCAGGAACCGTCCCGAGGAGGTGTCGACCGTCTGGGAGGCCCACCGCAGCACCGGGTTGCGGATCGGTCGGCCGCTGTCCCGGGCGAGCTTGGTGGCGATCTCGAACGGACCCTGGATTGCGCCGGGGATCAGGCAGAGCCAGGCCCACCACGGGGCGTGGGCGAAGCCGTACATGACGACCAGGCCCGCCCACAGCAGCCAGCGCACCAGGAAGGACCCGTGACCGTCGTGGTCGGCGATCCGTGCGATCGTCAGGCGTAGCGCCCAGTCCGATGCCGGGGCATCGGGGAACCATCGCTCGACCGGTCGAGGTCGGCTCCGCGCGGTGGGTCTGTCAGCCATGATGACCGAAAGACTAGGCGGCCCCACCGTACGGACGCAGAAAATCTGGCTGCCCGGTCTCGGTAGGCTCTGTTGTCATGCAGATCTCGGATTCGGTACGGGCCCAGGCCCTGGCGGCACGGGCCGGCGCCGTCGCGCTGTCGACCGCCAGTCGCGGGGCCAAGGACGCTGCGCTGCACGCGATGGCCGACGCCCTGGCCGGGGCCGCAGCCGCGGTGCTGGCGGCCAATGCCGAGGACGTCGCTGCGGCCGAGTCGGCAGGCACGAGTGCAGCGATCATCGACCGGCTGCGGCTGAGCGAGGACCGGATCGCCGGCATGGTCCAAGGGCTGCGCGACCTGGCCGGCCTGCCCGATCCGGTCGGGGATGTCGTCCGTGGCTGGACCAACCCCAACGGGGTGCGGGTCCGGCAGGTGCGGGTCCCGTTCGGCGTGGTCGGCATCATCTACGAGGCCCGTCCCAATGTGACCGCCGATGCGGCCGGGATCGCGGTGAAGTCGGGCAACGCGGTGCTGCTGCGTGGGTCGTCGTCGGCGGCGAACTCGAATGCCGCGGTGGTCGCCGCCCTGCGCGAAGGACTGTCGGGCAGTGCGCTGCCGACCGATGCGGTGCAGCTGGTCCCCGGTCCCCGGGAGGTCACCGGTGAGCTGATGCAGGCCCGTGGCCTGGTCGATGTGTTGATCCCTCGCGGCGGTGCCGGGCTGATCGAGTACGTGGTGACCGGCTCGCAGGTGCCCGTGATCGAGACCGGGACCGGAAACTGCCACCTCTACGTCGATGCGACCGCCGATGCCGACATGGCCCGGGAACTGCTCGTGAACGCGAAGGTGCAGCGGCCCTCGGTCTGCAATGCGGTGGAGACCGTGCTGGTCCACCGGGACCGGGTCGATGACCTGCTGGCGAGCCTGGCCGAGGCGATGGGTGAGCACGGGGTCCGGCTGCACGCCGACGAGCGTGCCCGCGCCGCCCTGGCCGACAGTCGGGCCGCGGTGGTCGATGCGGTCGCCGAGGACTGGGACACCGAGTACCTTTCGCTGGACCTGGCCGTCGCCGTGGTGGATGACCTCGACGCGGCACTGGCCCACATCCGCCGCCACAGCAGCGGGCACAGCGAGACCATCGTGACCAGCTCCCTGGCCAGCGCCGAACGCTTCACCGCCGAGGTGGACGCGGCCGCAGTCCTGGTCAACGCCTCCAGCCGCTTCGTCGACGGTGGCGAGTTCGGCTTCGGCGCCGAGATCGGCATCTCCACCCAGAAGCTCCACGCCCGCGGCCCGATGGGCCTGCAGGAGATGACCACCACGAAGTACGTCGTCACCGGCGAGGGCCAGGTGCGCTGACTGATCCCCACGGACCGCGTCCCGGATGACCCGGAGTGATCCCTGAGCCGGGGTCCGGCACGGCGTGACGAGCAGACATCGGCGGCCGGGCAAGGCACACTGTACGGACCCGTCGTCAACGCAGGAATGGTGAGATGCAGCCCCTGGTGTCGATCATCGTGCCGGTCTACAAGGTCGCCGCCTACCTGCCACGTTGCCTGGACTCGCTGCTGGCCCAGGACCACCGGCCCCTCGAGCTGATCGTGGTCGACGACGGCTCACCCGATGAGTGCCCCGACATCATCGACGCCTACGCACGGCGCCACGACATCATCCGGCCGGTGCACCAGGCCAATGCCGGGGTCGGGGCCGCTCGCAATGCCGGGATCGCGCTGGCGCGTGGGGACTACATCGGTTTCGTCGACTCCGACGACTTCGTCGAGCCCGAGTACGTGAGCCGACTGGTCCACAAGCTGCGCAAGCACGACGCCGACATCGCGATCTGCAACTTCAGCTTCGACTTCCCCAACGGGGCACGGGTGCCGTTCCCGTTGCTCACCCCGCGCCGCCGGCTCACCGGTGAACGGGCCGCGCAGTACTCGATGGACCTGCTGACCGTGCCGACCTTCGCGTGGAACAAGCTGTACCGCCGCGAGTTGTGGGACGGCATTGAGTTCCCGTCGATGTACTACGAGGACGTCGCGACCGCCGCCCGGGTCCTGGAACGTGCTGATGCGGTCACCGTCACGCACCGGGCGCTCTACCACTACTGCCTGCGCGGCACCGGCATCACCGGCAACTTCAACGACAAGAACGTGCAGGACTACCTGCGGGCCGCCCGGTTGATCCGCGACTTCCTGTGGAGCGGAGGACTGTGGCAGACCTGGGAGGGTCCGTACCGACGGTTCCTGCGCCATGTCTGGACCCAGCTGAACATCTCGGTGATCATGACGACCTCGTTGCCGCTGTCGCAGCGTCGGGCCGCGCTGCGCCGGATCCGCGAGGGCATCAACGAGCTGCGGCAACCTCCGACCCATCTGGAGCTCGAGGCCGTGCACAAGGGCGCGGTGACCTGAGCCGTACGGATCGGATAAGGTGTGGCCCATGTTGCCGATCCTGATGGAGACCGAGTTGCCGATCCCGGTGATCGGGTTCTTCGCGATCACCTGGGTGATCTTCCTGGCCGCCTTGACCGCTCTGCTGCTCTTCGGTCAGGGCAGGCCCCACAGCTGATCGGCTGATCGGCGCCCCCGACTGACTTCGATGAGTGCTCCGACCACGGGTCTGGCCCGTCGTGAGAACGGTGAGCCACCGCGGCGCTACCGCCTCGGTGTGATGGGTGGCACCTTCGACCCGATCCACCATGGTCACCTGGTGGCCGCCAGCGAGGTGCGGTCGGCCTTCGACCTCGACGAGGTCGTCTTCGTCCCCACCGGACAGCCCTGGCAGAAGGCCGACAAGGTGGTGAGTGCCGCCGAGGACCGTTACCTGATGACGGTCATCGCGACCGCGTCCAACCCCCAGTTCAGCGTCAGCCGGGTCGACATCGACCGTGAGGGCCCGACCTACACCGTCGACACCCTGAAGGACCTGCGGGCCGAGTGGGGCGAGGACGTCGACCTGTTCTTCATCACCGGTGCCGATGCGCTGGCGCAGATCCTCACCTGGCGTGGGGTGACCGACCTCTTCGACCTGGCCCACTTCGTCGGGGTGACCAGGCCCGGCAGTGATCTGAACTCCACCGCCGTCGACCACCTGCCGAAGGACCGCATCACCTTGATGGAGGTCCCGGCGCTGGCGATCTCGTCGACCGACTGCCGCGAGCGCAGCCGGGCCGGCGACCCGATCTGGTACCTGGTGCCGGACGGGATCGTGCAGTACATCCACAAACGGGGTCTGTACGATCAGTGACACCCTCCCCGTCACGGGAGCCGAACGCCTGAGGAGACCATGGCAGCCACCGAACGTGCCCTCGAACTGACCCAGGCAGCCGCCGAGGCTGCCGTCGCCAAGCTGGCGAGCGACCCGGTGGCCTTCGACGTCTCCGACCAGTTGGCCATCACCGACGTCTTCCTGGTGCTCACCGCCCAGAACGAGCGCCAGGTCGAGACCGTGGTCGACGCGATCGAGGAACGCCTGCGGGAGCTCGGCGAGCGACCCACCCGCCGTGAGGGCCAACGGGAGAACCGGTGGGTGCTGCTGGACTACCTCGACATCGTCGTCCACGTGCAACACGTCGAGGAGCGAGTGCTGTACTCCCTCGAGCGGATCTGGGGCGACTGCCCTCAGCTCCCGCTCGCCCTCGATGAACGCCGCTGATCCCATCCCTGCCGATCGACGAGGAGTCGACCATGCCCACCGAGCCCACGGCTGACGGCCCGCGCGGGGCCTCCCGGGTCCTGTTGCTGCGCCACGGCCGTACCTCCTGGAATGCGACCGCACGGTTCCAGGGCCAGGCCGACATCCCGCTCGACGACCTCGGGCTGGAGCAGGCCCAGCTCTCCGCCCGTGCCCTCGCCGATGTCGGGATCGACCTGATCTGGTCGTCCGACCTGAGCCGGGCCCACCAGACCGCCCAGGCCGTCGCGGACCTGCGGCAGTTGCCGATCCGGACCGACCCGGCGTTCCGTGAGATCCACGTCGGCAGCTGGCAGGGACTGACGCTGGCGGACCTGCGCGAGGTCGACCCCGAGGCGGCCGCTCGCTACGCCCGCGGTGAGGACGTCCGCCGCTCCGCCACCGGGGAGGACACCGCCGAGGTGGGGGAGCGGGTGGCCCGCCGCCTCACCGAGGTGATCGCCGAGGCGCCCGACGACAGTACGGTCCTGGTCGGCACCCATGGCCTGGCCGCCAAGGCCGGCGCCCTCACCTTCCTCGAGGTGCCGTTTGAGCTGTGGTCGCGGTTCGACACCCTCACCAACTGTCACTGGATCGATCTGCGGCGTACCCGGCGCGGACTGTGGCGGGTGCAGGCCTGGAACCGCGGGCCCGACAACTTCCCGGACGGGGAGTCGGTCGTCCGGGGAACGGACGAGGCGAAGGCGGCCGACGCCGGGGTCTGACCACCCGCCCAGCCCCGATTTCACATCAGGAGCCTTGTGTGGTTAAGATTCTCTGGTTGCTCCGGCACAGTCGGAGCGAGGGGCTATGGCGCAGTTGGTAGCGCGCTTCCATGGCATGGAAGAGGTCAGGGGTTCGAATCCCCTTAGCTCCACCCATCATCCCGATGAGGGCACTCCCGCTTCATGGCGAGGCTTGGGACCAATGACCCCGACTCCGACATAGGCTCCATGCCGATGCTCAACCGGTTGCAGATCCACGGCGACCAGGTCGCCGCGTTGCTGCGACCCGACGAGGTGCCGTACGCCCTGCAGGCCGCAACCCACGTGCCGGGCGCGGAGGACCTCGGACAGCAGCCGCCCGCGCTCGGTGGGGAACTCCTCGACATCGCTCTCGGCTGGCACTCGGAGTATCTGCAGGGCCTCACCGACGGCTTGGTCGGCGGGACCAACCTGATCGGTTGGCTCGGGTGCGAGGCGCAGATCCTGGCGCGCGCTGCCGCAGGCCATGACGATCTGGTCGTCACCGATCAGCGACTCCTGCTCATCACCTTCACTGCGGACCCGCCGCGGATCCTCTGGGAGCGTGAGCATCGTGGCATCACCCTGATCCGACGGGCGCCGCGGTTCGCCCAGGCTGGGCGGATCCAGGTCGTGATGGCCGACGGATCGGCGGTGGCCCTGATGTTGGGGGTGTTCAGTGCCGCGGGTGCGCGACGGGTCGTGGACGGGTTTGCGGCCGCATCCCACGGGACTTCCTCGTAAGTACTTGCCGTTCTGGAAAGTACTTTCTACTGTTTCGGGTCCGGAGCGGGAGGGCGGCGGGTCGAGCGATGACCGGCGCAGGGTCCAACGGTGCCGGCACTTCGCCCGGTAGCCTGACGCGGGTGACCGACGGCCAAGAGCTCCCGATGCGGGTCCTGCTGTACCGCGCGTTCCGTACGGCGGAGGACCAGGTCCTCGCCCAACTCCACAAGAGCGGATTCGACGACCTGACCCGAGCCCAGCACCACCTGCTGGTGGGCCTGGACTCCGACGGACGGGTCGAGGTGGGCGAACTGGCCCACCGCGCCGGAATCGCCGAACCGACCGCACGGGCGCTGCTCGCTCGGCTCACCCAGGCTGGCTACGTGGTCGCCGACCCCGACGATGCCGAGGGCGTCGAGCTGTCCGACCGGGGGCACGAGGTGGTGACCCGGACGCGTACGGCCGAGAGCACCGTCGAGCAGTTCTGGTCCGACCTGCTCGGCGCCGAGCTGTTCGAGCAGGTGCGTGTCGGGCTGACCCGACTCAACGACTGAACGCCGCCCGGCGCAGGGCGCGGTCGATCACCAGCGGGTCGCCGAGACGGCGGCGCAGTTCGCGTTCCAGACCGGCGATCGGGGTGAGGTT
>DVLP01000442.1 GCA_018715445.1 Candidatus Avipropionibacterium avicola
CCCCTCGACGGGCTCGGGGGTCGGCGGGGGCTCGGGCTCGGGGTCGTGGCGGGGGACCCGGGTTCGGGGGTCGTGACAGCACGACTCCCCCTCGGCTGAGGCTCGACCGAGGTCGGCGTCAGGAGGGGGAGTCGTTCGGTGTGGATTGTCAGGGGTCGGCTCAGGACTCCGCATCGCCCTCGGCCTCGCCGGCCAGGGTGAGGTAGAGCTCACGCTTGGCCTTGGTCAACACGCTGGCCGCGGCTGCCACCTGGCTCTCGTCTCCGCTCACGGCGATCTGACGGACCGCCACCTGGATGTCGCGCAAGGCCGCGCGAAGGTCAGGCCCGGACCGTTGGTCGGTGAAGGCGGCGAAGGGATCGCCGAGCGTTTCGCCCTGCTGGGACAGGAAGTCCTGACCTGCCGGGGTGAGGCTGGCGAGCCGTCGGCCGCCGTCCTGCTCGGTGGAGACCAGGCCCTCGTCCTCGAGTTGGGAGATCGTGGGATAGATCGCGCCGGCACTGGGGCTCCAGGCCCCGGACGTCCGGTCAGCGATGGTCTGCATCAGCTGGTAGCCGTGCATCGGTTCCTCGGCGAGCAGCAGCAGGACCGCTGCTCGGACGTCGCCGCGTTGGGCTCGTCCTCGACCGCGACCACCGCGACGGCCGGGTCCGCCACCGTGTCCACGGGGTCCACCGTGTTCGTGGGGTCCACCGTGCGGCGGTCCGCCGTGCGGTCCACGTCCTTCTCGAGGTCCACGTCCTTCTCGGGGTCCGCGACCTTCTCGGGGTCCGCGGGGACCGGGTCCGCCTCGGCCACCTCGGCCGCGCGGTCCTGGCCCTGCCGGCCGGTCGAAGTCGGGGCCACCGACCTCGGGTCCGTCGAACGGGGTGTCGTCGGGGCCGGGGCCCCAATCGTTGCGGGGGTCATGGCCTCCGGGGTGGCGGCGGTCGATGTGTCGCCGTCCGCGACGGGGGTGGCGCTCGCCGTACCCGTCGAATCCTTGTGATCTGTTGATGTGACTCATGTGCTGTCACCGTCCTTCCACAAGAGACTGTATCACGATATATCGCGACATAGTCAAGTCGGATTCGCTCCGAGTCCTCGCCGGCGGGAAATCGCGGTGTCAACGGGTGTGGCGTCTCGACCTCTTCCCGGGCGGCGGGAAGACTGGGCCCGATGTCCGGATCACGCCTTCTCACCGCAGCCACCGCCCTGCTCCTGGTGGTGCTGATGGCCGGTTGCACGGGCGGGACGCCGCAGCGGCAGCGACCGGCCGAACCAGTCGATCCGCAGGTGGCCGCCCTGGTCGCCGGGCTGGCCGAGGGCGACCTGTCGCAGGTCCCGGCCAGCAGCAATGAGCTGGCCGAGGCCGACCTGGCCGACATCCTCAAGGGGATGGACGGGTACCTCCCGACGGTGACGGCCGACGAGCCCGGGTACGACGGCGGCCTCGCGACCGTCGTCCTGCACTACACCTGGCCATTCCCCAGCGGGGACTGGACCTACGACGCCACCGCCACTTTCCGGGCCGACGACGACCGTTGGGTGCTGCAGTGGGAGCCGAGCCTGGTCCACCCCGAACTCACCTCGCAGTCCCGTCTGGTCCACACCCGGACACAGGCCACCCGCGGCAAGATCGTCGGCAAGTCCAACACCGTCCTGATGAAGCAGATGCCGGTGCTGCGACTGGGGATCGACAAGACCAAGGTGTCGGGCCGCGACGCCGTCGACTCGGCGACCCGACTGGCCAAACTGCTCGACATCAATGCCAAGGCCTTCGTGCAACGGGTGCGCGACGCCGGCGACCAGGCCTTCGTCGAGGCCCTGGTGGTCCGGGGATCGCGGGCCGACGTCAGCCCGCGGTTCGGCGACATCGACGGTGCGGTGATCCTCGACGCCGAGCGCGTGCTGGCCACCCGCCCCGGGGTGGCCACGAACATCCTCGGCACCGCCGGTGAGGCCACGGCAGAGATCGTCGAGAACTCCGACGGGCGGGTCCAGCCGGGTGACACCGTCGGTCTCAGTGGCCTGCAACAGCGTTACGACGAGCAGCTCGCCGGCAAGCCCGGGGCCACCGTCACCCTGGTCCCTCGCCCCCCGGTGGTCATCGCCACAGATCCCGAACCCTCGCAGGGCGCCAGCGGTCAGGCCGAGCCGAGCGACCCGGGCCAGAGCCCGGCAGCCACCCCGAGCGGGGAGCGCAAGGTCCTGGTCGAATTGGACCCGGTGGCCGGCAAGAACGTGAAGACCACGCTCGACATCAAACTGCAGGCCCGTGCCGAGAAGCTGGTCGCCTCGTCGAAGTCACCGGCCGCGATGGCGGTGGTCGACCCCAGGACCGGAGCCGTACGGGTGCTGGCCGTCAGCCGCAGTGCGCGGGGCCAACAGCTGGCCAACACCGGTCGGTACGCGCCGGGCTCCACCTTCAAGATCGTCACCGCCCTGGCGCTGCTGCGCTCCGGGCTCAAGCCGACCAGCACCGTCAACTGCCCGGCCACCACCACCGTCGACGGCCGGGTGATCAAGAACTACACCGACTTCCCGGCCGACCGGATCGGACGCATGAGCCTCACCGAGGCGATCGCGCTGTCCTGCAACACCGCCTTCGTCAACGAACGCGACCGGCTCTCGGGCAAGGCCCTGCGCGAGGCCGCAGCCAGCCTCGGCATGGGCGTCGACCATGACGCCGGTTTCCCCGTCTTCTACGGCGACGTCCCCAAGCCGGAGAACGTCGTCGGCCTGGCCGAGGCGAGCTTCGGGCAGGGCACCGTCCAGGCCTCACCCCTGGCGATGGCCGGGGTCGCGGCCTCGGTCAGCGCCGGACGCACCACGGTCCCGTACCTGATCGACGACAACCGCCCGAAGCAGAAGGGCAAGGCCCTCACCCGGTCCGAGGCCAAGGACCTGCGCACCATGATGAGGGCGGTGGTCACCGCGGGCTCGGGACGCACGCTCAGTGGGCTGGCCACCGGCGCGAAGACCGGCACGGCCGAGTACGGCAACGCCAAGCCGCCCAAGACCCATGCCTGGATGATCGCGTACAACTCCGATCTGGCCGTGGCGATGATGGTCACCGACGGCACCTCGGGCTCGGGGACCGCCGGGCCGTACATCCACGACCTGCTCTCCTGAGCCACGCCACCGACGCTGTCGGCAGGGGTCCGTACCCTTGGGGCCATGTCGATCACCGCCAGCCCGCAGCTGCGTCGCGAGACCATGGTGCGCAGCCTGCCGCCGGTGGTGCTGGTCGCGCTGATGTGGATCAGTGAAGGGATCGACACCCTGCTGGGCGGAGCGCTCGACGCCTTCGGGATCCGACCGCGGGAGGCCGAAGGGCTGATCGGTTTGGTGACCGCCCCCTTCCTGCACGACGGCTTCGCCCATCTGGTGGCCAACACCTCCACCTTCGTGGTGCTGGGCCTGCTGGTCGCCTGGCTGACCCGTTGGTTCTGGCTGGTGACCGTCGGGGTCGCCGTGCTCGGAGGCCTGGGCGTGTGGTTGTTCGGGGCCCCGCTCACGGTCCACGTCGGCGCCAGCGGTCTGGTGTACGGCTATGCCGCCTTCCTCGTGGCGTACGGGTTGGTCGCGCGGCGCGTGACCGCGGTGATCGTCGCGGTGGTGGTCTTCCTGGTCTACGGCAGCATCGTGTGGGGAGCGCTGCCGGGCGAGGCCGGGGTCTCCTGGGAGGGGCACCTGTTCGGCGCGGTCGCCGGAGTGCTGCTGGCGGTGTGGTGCGGACGCCGTGACCGCAAGCCGGTCCGGAGGCCCTGACACATGGGGCGAGTGGACATCGGGCGAGTGGACAGGGAGCGACTGGACGGCCTCGTGGATCGTCGAATCGTGAACGGTACGACACCGTCGCACTCCTATACTGGCCCGGCGAGTCATCCCCAACCCCGGAGCAGGTAGATGTCGGAGCAGAATCCTTGGGACTTCAGCGATCTCAGCGAGTCCCAGAACGCCTCGCCGCCGCCTGCTGGATCCGGGTTCGGTGCCGCTCCGCCCAACGGACCTGCGACAGCGCCACCGTTCGCGGCGAGCTCGGCCACGCCGGCGACGATGCCGGCCACCGACCAGCAGCAACCCGGCGCCCCGTTCGCCCCGGCGGACGGACCCTTCGGGCCCGGTGCCCTCGATGCCGCGACGCCCGCGCCGGCCGGTGTCCCCGCCGCCTTCGGTGACTCCGCTCCCGCCGCACGGTTGGACACCTCCCGCGCTCCGGTGCAGTGGTTGTTGATCGCCGGTGGCCTCGCCGTGGTGGGGATCGTGGTGGCCCTGGTCCTGGGCGGGTTGCCGCCGGTGGCGATCGCCGCCTGGCTGATCGCCGGTCCGATCGGGATCGGCTGCCTCGCGTTCTTCACCACCCGTGACCTCAAGGCCCGTACGGGAGCGGTGTACCTGGCCCAGAGTTGGGTGCGACCGCTCTACTGGGTGGCGTTGGTGTTGTGCTTTGCCGGAGCGATGGTCGCGGCCTGGCGGATTGCGGAGTGGGTGGGTCGACTGTGAGGACAGGGACTGCGATGGGCACTGCACAGCGGCGACGTCGACGCCTCGGCATCTGGGCGCTCCTGCTGGGCGTCATCGCCAGCCTCGGACTGCCGGGGGCCGCACCGGCCAACGCTGCCGACTCGGCCGTCGACGTGTACGGCGGCTGCCTGGTCTCGGAGAAGGCCGGCGACATCATGATCGTGATCGACGAGTCGCAGAGCCTCGACGCCAACGACCCCGACAACGCCCGGATCACCTCCGCGAAGTACCTGCTGACCCAGCTCAACAACTTCGCCAAGCGCACCAAGGTGACCCTCGACGTCAACGTGGCCGGGTTCTCCCACAACTACGACGAGGCCCAGGGATGGACCAAGCTGGACGACTCCGGGCTGAAGAAGACCCTGGAGACCGTCGACGGGTTCGCCGATCGTCCGTACGGCTGGGAGACCGACTACTGGATGGCCCTCGAAGGGGCGCGGCGCTCCCTGGCCGACCACAACCCCGACGGTGACCGTTGCCAGGCACTGGTGTGGATCACCGACGGCAGCCTCGACCTCGACTTCCGCAAGAACCAGCAGCAGATCAACGACTACGGCGAGACCAAGCCGTACCTGTCCGACACCAAGCTCACCAGCAAGGCGGCCGAGGAGAAGGCCGAGGCCGAGGCCGAGCGTCAGATCTGTCGCAACGGGGGACTGGCCGACCAGCTCCGCTCCTCCGACGTCACCCTGTTCGGCGTTGGGTTGCGGGGCGAGGAGTCCCCGGACTACACGTTGATGAAGTCGATCGCGCTCGGCGGGGACGCCGGTGGGCAGAAGTGCGGCAAGATCACCAAACCACCGGGCAGCTTCACCGAGGCCGCCGACATCGACCAACTGCTTTTCGAGTTCGACAAGTTCTCCACGCCGAACCAGGAGCGCAAGGACACCGAGTCCGGTGTCTGCCAGGGCGAGCCCTGCCCGGAGGAGCGTCACACCTTCGTGCTGGACGATTCGGTCCAGTCGGTCCACATCTTCGGCAACTCCGACGTCGACGAGGCCGAGGTCTATCTGGTGACGCCCGAGGGGGACGAGCTCAAACTCGACCGGGGCACGATCGGCGACTCCGAGAAGACCGACTCCGACGACGTGACCATCGAGCATTCCTGGCAGTCCGAGCGCACGATCGTGATCGACATGTCCGCCAGCGCCGGGGCCAAGGGATGGTCCGGACCGTGGTCGGTGGTGTTCGTCGACCCGACGGGGCAGTCACCCGACGGCAAGTCACGCACCTCCATCTCGATCGCCGGCGATGTCTTCCCGACCTGGCCGGACGCCGAGGACGCCCAGGTGCGTTCCGGTGAGCCGAACCAGATCCAGTTGGGTCTGGTGAACGCCGACGGCGACGAGATCGACTCGACCAAGCTGCTCGGCAAGGTGTCGATGGATGCGACCCTGCAGACCGCCGACGACCAGGAGATCCCGCTCGCCCAGGGCCTCGACGGTGAAGGGATTGCCCAACCCCTCGACCTGGACCTGACCAATGTCGCTCCCGGCGAGGCAACCCTGGTGCTCTCGCTGACGATCACCACCAAGGACGCCACCGACTCCGAGGGCAAGACGGTGCCCGGCACCGAACTCAAGCCCCAGACCGTACGGATCCCGGTGCAGATCGAGCCGCCGCCCGGCTACCCGTCGGTGAGCGGCCAGGTGAACTTCGGGGCCCTCGAGGGCAAGGCCGAAGGAGCACCGGGTGAGTTGACGGTCGCCGGCCCGGGTTGTGTCTGGGTGGAGGGCAACGGCGCGCCCAACGTGCTCGCAGGACCGGAGCAGATCGGTGAGGTGTCGATCAGCTCGACCCACAACTCGGCCGAGAACTGCCTCGAGATCCCCGACGGCCAGACCGCGACGCTGCCGCTGCAGCTGACCACCGAGGGGATGGACAACGGCACGCTGAACGCCGAGTTCACCGTCAAGATCGCCCCGACCGGTGAGCCGGACCGGGTGCAGGATGCGACCGCATCGGCGACCGCCAGCTTCGAGAAGCCGCTCAACCCGGTCAACTTCACCCTGACGCTGATCGTCGCAGCGATCCTCGGCCCGGGCATCCCGCTGGCCCTGCTGTACCTGATGAAGTTCCTGACGGCCAAGATCCCCGGCCGGGCCCTGATCGCCGAGGAGTACCCGGTCCAGGTCGAGGCCGGGCAGGTGCTGCGTGACGGTGGGCGCTTCGAGCTCAAGGACCGCGACCTCACCACGGGGATGGTGCCGCTGGCCAACAACGGATCCCGGACCGCTCAGGCGGGCTCGGTCACGTTGAACGCCAAGATGGGTGCCTCACCGTTCGGCGAGGGGTACGTCGAGGTCGAGTCACCCGGACGGATCGGGGCCTCCTCCTCGGACACCCGGGGTCACGGCAAGGAGTCGTACGCGCGACTCCCGCTCAACGTGCACAACCACTGGGTGCTGCTCCAGGACCCGAACGGTCCGGCCGACAGCGCCACGGTGCTGTTGCTGGTCGCCGCCGATGCCCCGGCCGAGGTACGGGAGAAGTTGGTCGACGACATCAACGCCCGGGTGCCGGACGTGCTGGAGGCAATCCGGATGCAGGTCGGCGCACCGTCGGGCGGTGGTGACGGATCACCGTTCGGCGGGGGACCCGGCGGCGACGGTGGGCCCCAGCCCGGCGGCCCGGCTCCGTTCGACTTCGGACCGGACATGTCCGGCGGTCCGGGCGGGGCGAACCCGTTCGGTGACCCGGGCCAGGCCCTACCGCCAGGTGGGCCCGCCCCGATGGGTGGACCGGCCCCGATGGGCAGTGCTGCTCCCGGCCCTGTGCCGACTCCCAGCGGACAGGCAAGTGCGCCGCCGGCGAGTGCCGCCTCGGCACCGGGGAGTGCGAACCCGTTCGACGGCGGCGGGCAGAATCCGTTCGCCCAGAGTGGGGACGCCAATCCGTTCGCCCAGGGTTCGTCCGCGCAGGGTTCGTTCGCGCAGGGATCGCCGCAAGCGGCCCCGCAGCAGTCGGCTTCGCAGCAGTCGGCTCCGCAACCTCCTGCTCAGCAGCAGTTCGGTCAACCTGCTCAGCAGCAGTCGGCCCCGCAACCTCCTGCCCAGCAGCAGTTCGGCCAACCTGCCCAGCAGCAGCAGCCCGCTCAGCAGCAGCCCCACCAGGGCGCTCCGGAGCAGGCCGGCTGGGGACAGCAGCAGCCGATGGAGCAGCCTCCCGCGCAGCAGCCGCCGGCCCAGCAGCCGCCGGCCCAGCAGCCGCCGGCCCAGCAGGGTCAGCAGCCGCCAGCCCAGCAGGGTCAGCAGCAGTGGGGTGGCCCAGCGAGCCAGCAGCCGTCGGCACCCGGTTCCGTACCGCAGGAGCCGGCGTCGGCGCCGAGTAGCGCCGGAGAGCCCGGCCCGGATCAGGAGCCACAGTTCCGACCGGAGGCCCCGCCCCCGGGGACACAGATCCGCAACCCCTTCGAGTTCGGGGACAATTCTGGAAGGTGACCCTCGCTCACGATGAGCTGGGGCTTACGCTTCCGATGGTGAGACGTATGACCTGCACGACGACGGAGGAGACTGAACTGTGAGGCGTTTTCTGGTCGTGGGTTGCGGTGGTTCCGGTGGAGCCACCCTGGCCTACATGATGGATCAGCTCAGCTCTGACCTCGCTGTGTGGGGCAAGACGCTGCCCAAGGGGTGGCAGTTCGTCCACATCGACGTGCCGTCGGGTGAGGAAGCCGGCCCCAACGGCCTGGGCAATGTCCAGGTGCAGGGTGGCCGCTACCTCGGGCTCGGCCCGCAGTCGGGAAGCTACGGCGACCTCGACCACGCCCTGAGCCAGAAGCTGACCGGGTCGCGCGGGTTGGAGCACATCGCGACCTGGGCGCCTCGTGCCCCGCAGTCGGTGCCCACCCCGATCTCGGTCGGTGCGGGCCAGTACCGCGCGGTCGGCCGGGCCATCACCCTGGTCCGTGCCGGGGACGTGCGTCAGGCGATCCAGCAGGCCTACGACGATCTGTTCCGGGTCGAGACCACCACCGAGATGAGTGAGCTCGCCCGGGCAGCCGGGGCCCGCTTCGAGCCGAATGAGCCCCCCATCGTGCTGGTGGTCTCGTCGATGG
Source organism: Candidatus Avipropionibacterium avicola (assembly GCA_018715445.1). Taxonomy (GTDB): domain Bacteria; phylum Actinomycetota; class Actinomycetes; order Propionibacteriales; family Propionibacteriaceae; genus Avipropionibacterium; species Avipropionibacterium avicola. Next base: position 8,567 of record DVLP01000442.1, read on the forward strand.
CCGGCGGCGCCGGTGCCTCGATGGCGCTCGACGTCTGCCGCCTGATGAGCCTGGCCGGGGTCGACCCCCGCCTGATGGCGGTCTTCATGGTCAGCGCCGACATCTTCGATGCGCTGCCCGAGTCCGCCCGGACCGGTGTGCGTGCCAATGCCCTGGCCATGCTCGGCGAGATCGTCGCCTCGCAGGCCGGGTCGTCGCGCGCCCACGACGTCGATGTGCTGTCCGCCCTCGGCCATCGTGACGGTGCCGGGGCCGAGGTCCCGTTCGCCCGGGTGTTCCCGGTGGGGCGCAAGATGGGCGCCCAGCAGACCACCTTCGGCGGGGGCCGTCCCGACGACGTCTACCGCGGGTTGGCCCGTGGACTGGCCGGGATGATGGTCTCCTCGGTCGCCACCTCCCAGTTCCAGCAGTTCGACCTCGGCAACACCGGCTCGGTCAGCCCCGACCCGAAGTACTTCGGGTGGGCCGCCAACGCCGATCCGCTGCCGTGGGGTTCGTTCGGCTTCGCCTCGCTCAGCATGGGTCGCGACCGGTACGCCGAGTACGCCGCCCAGCGTCTGGCCCGCGGATCGGTCGACCGTCTGCTCGACGGCCACCTCCAGCCGGGCAACCCGGCCTCCAGTCTCGAACAGCTCAACACCCTGCTCGACTCGCAGTGGGGTGCGATCTGCAACCAGCTCCAACTCCCGGTCGGCGGGCCCAACCCAGCCGGTGAGCTCGGCAACTGGATGACCGGGGCCGCCCTGCCCCGGCAGGCCGCCGAAGGCGCCGCCCGCCATGTCACCGACAACGAGGTGGCCGGCTACATCCCCAACCCCGACGGGCAGCAGGCCTCGCAGTGGATGGTGATGCTGCAGCACCAGCTCAACGCCCGTCGCCATCCCCTGACCGAGGCCTCCAACGCCGCCGCCTACGAGTGGGTCTTCCGCTGGAAGGACGAGCTGCTCTCCCGCATCGAGTCGGTCACCGGGGACAACCTCACCCGGCTCGGCCTGCCCTATGCGGCGGGCCTGCTGGACCGTCTGGCCACCCACCTCAAGGAGTACGTGATCCCTGGGGCCGAGTCGCTGTCCCAGCACACCCCGAACGACATCGTCGCGCTGCCGCCGCAGGTGCAGCAGACGATGGCCGGGGTGAAGGGTGTGGTCAGCAACGGTGCCCAGATCCACGAGATGATCGTGACCGGGATCCGTGGCCAGGTCCGGACCCAGATCTACGCCCACGCCTCCGGACTGGTAGCCCAGGTCCTCAAGGGCGTGCTCAGCGAGGTGCTGCCGCAGTTGGTCGACAGCCTCAAGGACACCCAGCGACTGTTGGAGAACGCCCGCAGCGCCGATGTCCGTCACGACGGCCTCGCCCAGCTCGCCACCGCCCAGTACGGCGCCTGGCCCAGCGACAACGACGCCCAGGTCCCGAGCCGGTTCGACGAGGCCAACAACGAGATCCTGCTGACCACCTCGCGCCAGTTCATGAACCAGTTCGTCGCCGACGTGCAGCGGGCGATCCCGGACGGCCCGACGAACCTGCACGGCGCCCGTGAGGCGGTCCTCAGCTCGGTGGTCTCCGGTCGGTGGCAGACCACCGGCGGCGAGCAGGCCCCCGGTGGGCTGATGGAGCGCACCAGCGACTGGCGTCCCCGCTCGTTCGCCTTCGACCCGCTCTCGGGTGACTCGATCGTGCCGTCGCAGGCCCGTTACGACGTCCACGTCCGACCCGCCGAACTGCTCGAACGGGCCCGGATGTTCGTCGCGCGCCGCGGTGAGTCGTTCGACCGGTTCGTCTCGTTGTCGCTGCGCGACTTCGTCTCCGGGGTCGACGCCCCCGAGTCGGAGAAGGCCCAGCGCTCCCGTGACCTGGCATCCAAGTTCGCCGAGACCCTTTCGCTGGCGATGCCACTGATCAGCGTCAACGACAAGGCCGTCCAGGCCCTGCACGGCCGCGACGTCGAGTACCGCTACAAGTTCTCCACGATCCCGTTCGCCGATCTGCCGATCGTGGGGGACCTGCGCAAGGTGTTGGAGTCCAACCCGCGCATCGACGAGTCCTCGATGTCCAACCTCAACAAGGCGCTGTCGGACCAGGGTGACCCGCGCCGGGTCGACGTGTTCGGCTCGTACCCGCTCTATTCACCGTTGGCCTTCGAGTCCGTCCTCAAGCCGGTCGGCGTCCAGTGGGGTTCGACCCCGCCGGCGGGTCGCTCCGGGTTCTGGACCTACCGACGGGCCCGTCCGCTGGACGCCAGCCTGCCGATGGGTGACACCGAGCGACGGGCGATGGTGGCCGGCTGGTTCCTCGGCCAGGTGCTGGGGGAGCTGCGGCTGCCGGAGTCCCCGTACGACCGCCCGGTCGAGATCTGGGACCGCGACGCCGGCAACTGGGCGGCGTTCCCGAACCCGCTGCTGACCCCGCCGGGATCGTTCCGGGCCACCTACGACTGGCTGCCCGCGGTGCTGGAGTCGATCCTGCTGGCCCAGACCCGGGTGCACGAGACACCGGTGATGGCGAGCCTGCGGCCGTACGTGCTGCTGCGTGAGATCTACGACTCGAACCCGCTCGGCACCTCGACCGGCATCCTCGACAAGGAGGGTGAGCGTCGCCTTGCCGAGTGGTTGCGTGACGGTCGTACGGCTTCGGGCATCCCGTCGCGGGTGCCCGCGATCGCCCAGGCCAGCACGGCCGAGGAACGGGCCGAAGCCGCCAAGCAGTGGCTCACCCAGATCGGTGACCTCGCCGGGACCCACTTCATGGGCCGTGGCCAGAGCGGTGCCCCCGGTGGTGGCAGCTTCTCCGAGATCGCCAGCCGCGACCAGGCCTCGCAGACGCCGATCTTCCGCGACCTCGCGCCGGACATCTTCCAGATGGTCGGGGAGTTGCAGGGCATGGTCGACCGGGCCCTGCAGCGCTCGCAGCAGGCCGAGGCGCCGGTCCAGGACCTGGGCGGGGCGCCGAAGTCGACCTCGATCCAGATGCCTGACGGAGGAGTGTTCTGAGGCGATGACGACCCCCGCATCCTCCCCGAACCCCTCGGCCCTGACGGTCCTGCTCGCCGCGCCCGGGACCATGAACGCGGTCCGCGATGCGCTGACCGACTGGTCGGCGGTCGGGCTGGTCCAACCGTTCCTGTGGATCGACAGCTCGGGTGTGCAGCCGCACCATGTGCCGGCGCTCGGGATCGCCGACGGCCGCCCGCACGGCACCACCGTCCAGCACGCCCTGTCGGGCACCCGTTACGCCCGGATCCGGATCTGCTCGTTGGTCCCGTTGCTGGGGGCCAACGACGATCCGGCGACCACCCCGGTCGATGCCGCCGTCGAGGCGCAGATCGCCCAACTCGTGCTGGCCAACGCCCAGGCGAAGGTCGAGCTGGTGCGCTGCCTGGTGGCCCGCCCCGACGCCGCGCCCCGCTCCGAGGTGGCCCGGGAGGGTTGGCACAACATCCTGATCAGCCCGGAGGACAGCCGGGGCCCGGGGCTGGGACGCACCGTGTTCACCGAGGACGACGACCCGCTGCACGTGGCCGGACCGGCCGCAGCGGCGATCGCCGGGCTGACCGGGTTGTGGACCGGGATCGGCGAGGCCCCGCTCGACGACGTCAGCCCGCCGCCGGGCCGCACCGTCCGACTGGCACGGACCTTCACCCGGGGCTTCACCGCCGCCGAGGTCGAGCAGCAGGTCCGGGCCGGGGTGCTCACCACCGAGGACGGCCTGCCGGCGCCACGCCAGCAGAGTGCGATGTCGGTCCATGCCGAGGACGTGCCGGCCGCGACCTCGGCGATGGCCTCGGCGCTGTGGCACAAGCACCGCTCGATCCTGCGAGGCCCCCGTGCGACCGCCGCGCCCGAGACCGCCCAGGAGATCGGGGGAGGCCAGGCCTTCAAGATGTTCATGGGCTTCCTGTGGAACTCGTTGAAGGGCTCGCCGACGCGCTGGTACACCGGCGTCGTCCACGCGGTCAGCTCGGCCACCGCCAAGGTCACCCACGAAATGGTCTTCGGAGCCGCGCCCTCCTCGTACGCCGTGGTGGTCGGGGGTGTCCGCGCCGACGGCAACCCGGCCGGATGGGAGGACCTCGCGCTGGCCTCGAGCCAGATGTCGGAGGCGCTCAACCAGGGTCAGCACCAGCAGGCCGCTCCGGCCGACCTGTCGACGGTGATGAAGGACTACGTGGCCGGAGCGATGACCCTGGCCGACGGCGGCGACCACGCCCACGGCATGCCACCGATCCAGATCGGCCCGGACCGTGCTGTGCTGCGTGATCCGTCCGACTGTGCCCCCGGACCGCAGGACAACCTGCAGATCCCGACCCATCTGGTCGACCAGGTCGGCTACCCGAGCCTGCACCCCAGTGATCTGCTGGGCACCCAGATGGCCCGGGCCCGACTCGGGGAGGCCTCCCGCAACCAGCACCTGGCCGTCGAGGCCGACCGGGTCGACGCCGAGATCCAGGGCTGGCAGCAGCGGTTCGCCCGCTCGTACCCGGTCCAGGTCGGCAACACCTTGGTGCGCCAGATCCAGTCGACGGCCGGCGAAGTCCGCAGCCTGCTGAACAACATCCAGTCCGCGGCCGAGGTCCCGGACCTGAGCGGGGAGATCCAGGCCAAGCAGCGCAGCCTGGCGCTGGCGATGCGGATCGTGCTGGGGGCCTTCCTGGTCTTCCTGGCCGCCGACATCGTGGTGGCGGTCAAGGACCTGATCCTGGTCAAGCACGCGGTCTGGATCGGGATCGGGCTGCTGCTGTTGTGGTTGATCGTCACCGGGGCGATGTTCTTCACCGGTCAACGCGCGCTGTTCGGTGAGCTGCACCGACGACGGGTGGCGGCCGGGCAGGCCGAGGTGAACCGGGAGAACCTGCGCCATGCCAGCAACGACCTGAAGCGTCTCACCGAGACGTACGGGCACTACCTGGTCTGGAGTCGGATCGCCGGAGCGGCGATCGCCCAACCCTTCGGGCCGGCACCGCAGGTCGCCCCCGACCCCGAGCCGATCAGCGCCGGGCTGCCGATGGCGACCCGCTTCGGCGTCGCCGAGGTGCAGCCCGACCAGGTCTCGCGGGCCGTGGTGACGATCCGGCGTGACCTGTACCGGATCGGGTGGATGACCGTGCCCTGGGAGCAGTTGCTCGCCGAGGCCGGCGCCCGGATCGGTCCGGACGGGTACGAGGTCAGCGAACGACCCGACCGGTTGTTCGGGATGGCGCCGGGTCCGCAGTCGCTGCTCTCGCGCTGGGCCGACGTGCTCGAGCACCAGGGCACCGGGACCACTTCGGGCAACCAGATCTGGCAGTACGTGCTGGGCACCTTCGACGGCCCGCAGGCCGAGCTGAAGGAGTCGTTGGTGACCCAGGTCCGGGTCGGCGCCGGTGGTCCCCGTGGGGTGACCAGCCAGCCGATGGCCGACTTCATGGCCAATGTCGACCTGGCCGGTCAGGCCGGGCAGGTCGGTCCGCAGTCGTTCGACGGGGCCGTGCTGTCGGTCGGCGCCCGGATGGGTTCGCGGACCGCGGTCACCCAGCAGTGGAGCCGGGGGTCCGGCAGCGGGCTGGCCCGGACCGTGGTCCTGGTGCAGCTGGGTGACGGGTTCCCCGACTACGAGCTGGCCATGCTCGACCAGAGCCTGGATGCCCCGCAGCACACGCAGGCCAAGCTGGGCAGTGAGGACGCGGCCACGTGGACCTTCTGAGGCACGCTCGCTGCGAGGGAGCGAGCCGAAGCACCGGGGGCGAGGGCACCATGTCGACAGGAAGGGGAGCTGAGTGAACGCCGGGCCAGCAGACGCCGAAGGCGCGTTGCAGCGTCTGAAGATGTGGCGGGACCGTGCAGCGGCCGACGGTCAGCCGGGCGCCGACAGCATCCGTGACATCCACCTCACCATGGTCGCCCGGTCCGGGCGCCGCATCCCCTCGGCGATCGCCGAGGTCCTGCCCCAGTCGCTGAAGAGCTTCTCCGACCAGATGGCCCGTGCGATGGTCCAGCCGGCGCGTCAGGCCCCACCCCCCGCAGGCCAGCCGGT
>DVLP01000443.1 GCA_018715445.1 Candidatus Avipropionibacterium avicola
CAGCATCCGGAGTCGGCGAACCCGTTCGCGCCGCCACAGAGCGTCGATGGCCCCCCTGCCGGACCCGGCGGACCCGGTGCACCCGGTGGACCTGGTGCCCCCGGCGGCCCCGTGCCTCCGGTCGGAGCCCCTCCGCAGGGATTTGCCGCGCCTCCGCAGGGGTTCGGGGCCCCTCCGCAGGGCTTCGGCGCACCGCCGCAGGGACCCGGTGGGCCGGGCGCTCCTGACGGTCCCGGCTTCGGGCCGCCTCCCGGACCCGGCCACGCCGGACCGCAGGATCAACAGCAGCCCGGCCCCGGCCAGTTCCAGCCTGAACAGTTCCCGCCTGAGCAGTTCCAGCCCGGGCAGCACCCGCCTCAGGGTCAGGCCGCACCCCAGCAGTTCGGTGACCAGGGACCGGCTCAGCAGCAGTTCCCGCCCCAGCAGCAACAGCCCTGGGGCCAACCGCCCCAGCAGCAGCCGCCCCAGCAGCCGCCTGCCCAGCAACCGCCTGCTCCGCAACCGTCGGCGCCGCCGGCCGATGCCGACCATGACGGGGCGACGGTGTTCGCCACCGGGCTGGCACGCTCGCTGAAGTCGAACGACCAGGCCAATGCCGGCAGCGACCTGGTGCTGGCGACGATGTGCAATCAGCAGCATCCGAACGAGCCGGGCTCGCAGGCCTGCAGCCAGTGTGGTGGCCAGATCCCGCCGCAGAGCCCGCAGTTGGTCACCCGGCCGGCCCTGGCGGTGCTGCGGACCTCCCACGGTGAGCAGGTGGAGGTGGACCGGGCGGTCCTCATCGGCCGCTCGCCCACGGCGACCCGGGTGCCCCGTGAGCAGCTGCCGCGGCTGCTCACCGTGCCCAGCCCGAGCCATGACATCAGCCGTACCCATCTGGAGTTCGCCCCGGACGGGTGGAAGCTGATGGTCAAGGACCTGTACTCGACCAACGGCACCACCTTGGTCCGTCCCGGGGCCGACATGGCGCGGGAGCGTCTGGTCCCCGGCGAACCGGTCGAGGTGCGGCCCGGCTGGGTGGTCGACCTCGGGGACGGGTTGACCATCACGATCGAGCCTCCGGGCCGATGAGCCAGGTCGTCACCAGCTCGTGAGTCGTCCGCCGTCGGTCCCTCCGGAGCTCAGCGGCTATCGCCCCCTGCGGCACCTGGGCTCCGGTGGGTTCGCCGATGTCTTCCTGTACCAGCAGCAACTGCCGTACCGGGAGGTTGCGGTCAAGGTGCTGGCCGAGTCGATGGTCACCGCCGAAGCCAAGCAACGGTTCGTGACCGAGGCCAACACGATGGCCCAGTTGTCGGCCCACCCGTCGATCGTCACGATCCACTTCGCCGGCATCGCCCCGGACGGTCGTCCCTGCCTGGTGATGGAGTACTGCCCGCGCCCCAACCTCGGGGTACGGATGCGCAGCGAGCGGATCGAGCTCGCCGAGGTGCTGCGGATCGGGGTCCGCCTCGCCTCGGCCGTCGAGACCGCCCACCGCGCCGGCATCCTGCACCGCGACATCAAACCGGCCAATGTCCTGGTGACGGCCTACAACTGGCCCAAGCTCGCCGACTTCGGCATCGCGGCCCAGATCGAGGGCACCGCGCTCGAGGCCGAGGGCATGTCGATCCCGTGGTCGGCCCCCGAGCTGTTCGCCACGATCCCGACCTCCGAGGTCACCACCGACGTGTACTCACTCGGGGCCACCGTGTACGGCCTGCTGTCCGGTCGGGCCCCGTTCGAGATCCGCGGAGGCGACAACTCCGCAGCCGCCATGATCCAGCGGATCGAGCGACTCCCGGTGCCGTCCATGGGTCGCGACGACGTCCCCGACACCGTCCAGCAGATCCTCACCCGGGCCATGCACAAGCGGGCCGAGGCCCGGTTCCGTACGGCCCACGAGTTCGCGATCGCCCTGCAGGCCACCGAGCAGGAGCTCGGCCTGCCGCCGACCCCGATCGAGGTCCTCGAGACCGGCACGGCCCCGGTCAGCACCGAGGACCCGGGCGTCACCCGGGTGCGTCCGGTGGTCAGCATCAGTGACGAGCCGGGCCTCCAGCGCGCCGAGGACAGCACCTCCGGCCGTACGGTCGACGCCCTCGGATCCGACACCGATTCGCGCTCGCGGTCCGGCACCCGCGGCGGGCTGCCGGGCACCCTCGACCCACTGCCGGACTCCACGCGGGCACCGGCGGCCACCCGTCGACCGATTGCCACCGTGATCGCCCTGGTGGCCGTCGTGGCGATCATCGCCGTGGTCGTCGGGGTCGCCCTGTGGGGCCCCGATGCCACACCCGCCGCCGAGCCCAGCGGCACCAACTCGGGCGTGGTCCGTCAGGAGCCGGTCCAGGCGCCGACCGACGGCCGCTGCACCCGCGACGGCGCCACCCTGTCGTGTGAGTGGTCCCAGCCCGACACCGCGGCCGGCTGGACCTGGCGGCTCTCGACCGACACCAAGGTCCACGGCACGGTCGACCGACCCCGGGTCGAGCTGGAGCTGCCCGCCGCGGAGACCCCACCCTGCATCAGCGTGACCGCCTTCAACGCCAGC
>DVLP01000444.1 GCA_018715445.1 Candidatus Avipropionibacterium avicola
GGACCGTGGTGGTCTATTCGGCGCCCGGCAAACCGAGCTCGGTCACGTTGAGCACACCGAACCCGGATGCGAAGGTGGTCGCGAAGGCGAGCTTCCCCGGATCCGGGGGCCAGTCCGCGCCACGCCACGAGTACCAGATCAACTCCGCCGGGACGATCCGTAGTTTCCCCAGTGGGGGCACGACGATCTCCGGTTCGCCGGGCAACGCGTACACGATCCGGGTCCGGTCCTGCCGTGACGACGGCGCCGGCGACAAGTGCTCGGAGTGGACCACGTCCAACAAGGTGACCGCCTGGACCAAACCGGCCCGACCCGAGCTCAAGCGCGGTGGCAGTGGCACCGAACGCAGCCTGTCGTGGTCGGTGCCGTCGAGCTCCAACGGCCGCAAGGTGGTCCAGGTCCGGTTCCGTGTCAACGGTGGTGGTTGGGAGTCCTCCGGGCTGTCGGGCAGCCGTTCGGTCAGCGGCTACGACAAGACCCTGAAGGTCGAGGTCCAGGCCCGCAACGAGGAGAACGTGTGGTCCGACATCGGCTCCGACACGGTCAAGACCGACTCGGCGCCGGACCCGTCGGTGAAGGTCACCCCGGGTGATCCGGTCACCCCGGGGGAGATCACCGAGGGCAGCTGCAGCGGCGTCTGTCCCAAGATCAAGATCGAGGTCGACAACTTCCCCAAGAACAGTCAGGTCCGCTGCACGCCCCACTCGCAGCAGCCCGGGCTCGGGGAGTACACCCACCGCACAATCACCATCACCACCGACGGCAGTGGCTACGGCTCGCAGGAGGGCCCGGCCTTCACCGGTCGCGGTGGCAAGGCCTGGGCCGTCTGTGACGGGGTCACCGCCCCCAAGGCCGATTTCTGAGCAGCAGAGAGCGAGGACGTGTGAGCAGCACCGAGCAGGAGACCATCACCACGGAGCAGGCCGGATGGTTCGCCGAGGCCTTCGCGGCCCTGGTGGCCAATGTCGGGCAGGCCATCCTGGGCAAGGACCATGTCCTGCGACTGGCCGGCACCTGTCTGCTCGCCGAGGGGCACCTGCTGCTCGAGGACTTCCCCGGCACCGGCAAGACCACCCTGGCCCGGGCCTTGGCGCAGAGCGTGCAGGGCACCCACTCGCGGATCCAGTTCACCCCGGACCTGCTGCCCAGTGACGTCACCGGCGTGACGATCTTCGACCAGCAGTCACAGCGCTTCGAGTTCCACCGGGGGCCGATCTTCGCCTCGATCGTGCTGGCCGACGAGATCAACCGGGCCTCGCCGAAGACGCAGTCGGCCCTGCTGGAGGTGATGGAGGAGGCCTCGGTCACCGTCGACGGCGTGAGCCATCCGGTGGGTCGTCCGTTCATGGTCATCGCCACCCAGAACCCGATCGAGCAGGCCGGCACCTACCGCTTGCCGGAGGCGCAGCTCGACCGGTTCCTGATGAAGACCTCGCTGGGCCATCCCGACCAGGACAGCGCCATGCAGTTGTTGGCGACCGGGCGACCCCGCACCACCGTGGTGAGCCCGGTGCTGGGCACCGATGCGGTGGTCCAGATGAGCCAACTCGCCGCGACCGTCACCGTGCAGCCGTCGGTGCTGGAGTACGTCACCGAGATCGCCGAGGAGACCCGACGCACCGCTGACGTACGGCTCGGGGTGAGCATGCGGGGCTGCCTCGCCCTGGTCCGCAGTGCCCGGGTCTGGGCCGCCGCCCAGGGCCGGACCTTCGTGGTCCCCGATGACGTCAAGACCTTGGCCCGGCCCTGCCTCACCCATCGGCTGATCCTCGACCCGGAGTCGGAGTTCGACGGGATCACTGCCGACGAGGTGATGTCACGGGTGCTGCAGGCCGTCACCCCACCCCAGCTCAGTGGGGCCGCGTGAGCTCGATCCGTGCCCGGCTCCGGCTGGTGCTGGAAGCCGTCCAGCCGCCCGGGTGGGTGCTGCTCGGCGTCGGTGTCGTGCTGGCCGTGGCCGGTCCCGTCCTGGGCTGGGGTGAGTTCATCGCGGTCGCGATCGCGATCGGGGTGGTGCTGCTGTGCGCGGCCGGGTTCACGATCGGACGGCAGACCTATCAGGTCGCGCTGCGGATGCAGCGACGTCAGGTCGTGGTCGGTGAGCGCGCCCTGGGCGACCTGGTCGTCACCAACACCTCGGCCCGTCGGCTGACCCCGGCCCGGATCGAGTTGCCGGTCGGGCGTCGGGTGGCCAGCTTTGCGCTGCCCGGCCTGGGCGCGCAGGCCTCCCATGACGAGGTTTTCGCGGTGCCGACCGCGCGACGCTCGGTGATCCGGATCGGCCCGGCCCGGACCGTACGAGGTGATCCGTTCGGTCTGATGGGTCGCCAGGTCCGCTGGACCGAGGTCCTCGAGCTGTTCGTCCATCCGCGGACCGTGGCGATCCCGGGACAGACCGGTGGTTTCGTCCGAGACCTCGAGGGCTTCACCACCGACGTCGTCACCAACTCCGACCTGTCCTTCCACGCCTTGCGCGAGTATGTCCCCGGCGACGACCGTCGCCACATCCACTGGCGGTCCTCGGCCCGTCAGGGTGAGTTGATGGTGCGCCAGTACACCGAGACCCGCCGCGCCGAGGTGGCGATCGCGCTCGACCTGGACCGCTCCGACTACGACCTCGGTGACGGTCCCGAGACGGCCTTCGAGCTCGCGGTCTCGGTCGCCGGTTCGCTGGCGGTACAGGCCCTGCGCGACGAGAACACCGTGTCGGTGCTGACCAGTGAGGGACAGTTGCGCGCGACCAATCCGCGGCGGGCCCTGGACGAGCTCTGCCTGGTCGAGCTGTCCTCCGGTCCCCGAACCGGGCTCCTGTCCGGCACCCGAGCGTCGTCCAGTGGCTCCCGAGCCGGCGTACCCCGAGCCTGGTCGCGGGGCACCCGAGCTGCGTCGAGGGGATCGCTGGTCACCCTGGCCCGCCAGGTCCAGCACACCGTGGCCAATGCGTCGATGGTCTGCCTGGTCACCGGTGCGGGCGACACGGTCGAACTGGCCCGGCGGACGACGACGACCTTCGGTGCCGACGTACGGGTGCTGCTGGTGCGGGTGAGCAGTGACCCCGCCACCGAGCTGTCGGTGCAGACCATCGGCGCGGCCAGCGTGATCACCCTGGGACGACTGGAGGACCTGCCCCGGGCCGTTCGGCGTGCGAGCACGGCAGGGATCGCATGAGCAGTCGGCAGCAACTGGTCCGCCTGGCCGTCGACTCGGCGGCGGTGCTGGCGTTGCTGGCCACGGTCTGTGTCAGCTTCACCGGCCTGTACGGCGGCGGCTGGGTCTGGGTGGCGGGGATGGGCGGTGCCACGCTGGGCGTGCTGATCGGTGCGCTCGCAGCCTGGCGCGGATGGCCGGCCTGGATGGTCGCGGTGGCGGTCGCGGCGGCCTACCTGCTGACCGGCTCGGCCCTGGCGATGCCGCAGTGGTCGCGCTGGGGGGTGCTGCCCACCGCACAGTCGCTCAGCGGTCTGGTCTTCGGGACCGTCCAGGCCTGGAAGCGGGTGCTGACCATCGACGCCCCGATCGGGGCCACCGACAACCTGTTGGTGCTGCCCCTGCTGACCTGTCTGGTCGCGGGCGTGCTGGCGATCACGATCGCGGCCCGGTCGCCGCGCCCGGGCCTGGCCTGGCTGCCGCCGGCGGTGGCATTGGTGGTGTCGATCGCCTTCGGCGTGCAGACCGCACCACTGGCCGTACCGACCGGTCTGGCGTTCGTGGTGGTGGCCCTGGTGTGGACCGCGTACCGGCGGGCCCAACAGCGCCACGCCCTGCTGTCCAGCACCGGACTGATCGGGTCCGGGGCGTTGCGGACCGTGCTCAGTGGGGCCGGCGTGCTGGTGATCGCGGCCCTGGTGGCCGGGCTGCTCACCCCGGTGCTGGTGCCCGACCTGCGCCAGGTGCTGCGCGACCGGGTCGAGCCACCGCTGGACGTACGGCAGTGGCCCAGCCCGTTGCAGGAGTTCCGCAGCAACGTCAAGGATCGCCGTACCGATGTGCTGTTCACCGTGAGCGGGCTGCCCGACGGGGCGGCGGTCCGACTGGCGACCCTCGATGCCTACGACGGGATCACCGCCAATCCGTCCAGCTCGGTCGCCGGCGCCCCGGACGGTGGCCGCTACACCCGGATCGGGACGCGGATCCCCGAGACCACACCCGGGACCTCGTTCGACTACCGGGTCCGGATCGTGGCCTACGACGACCGGTGGGTGCCCACCGTCGGACTGGCCCGCAGCGTCACCATGGACGGGCCGCGGGCGGGCGAGTTGACCCAAGGCTTCCACTACAACCGGGCCACCGGCACCGGGGTGAGCCTCGACCGGTTGCGTGACGGCGACAGCTACCGGGTCTCGGCGGTGCTGGCCCGCCAGCCCGACCGCAGCGAGCTCCGTACGGCCAACGGTGGCGCCCTCCAGCTGCCGCGGGCCGAGCCGATCCCCGAGGAACTGGCTGCCCTGGCGCGGGACTGGACCTCCGGCGCCGGCAGTGACGGTGAGGCGGCAATCATGCTCGAGGAGCAGCTGCGTCGCGGCTACTACAGCCACGGCCTGGCCAACGACGTGCCCTCGCTGTCGGGCCACAGTGCCTACCGGATGGCCCGGTTGGCGCTGGACCACGACGGGCGGATGGTCGGCGACGAGGAGCAGTACGCCGTCGCCATGGCGCTGATGGCCCGCGAGGTCGGGTTGGCCTCCCGGGTGGTGTACGGCTTCCGTCCGGCTCAGGGATCGACCGAGCCCGGGGTCGAGGTCCCGGTCACCGGCGACGAGGTCAGTGCGTGGGTGGAGATCAACTTCGAGGGACTGGGCTGGGTCGAGTTCACCCCGACCCCGGACAAGTCCCGGGCCCTGCCGGAGGACACCACGCGCACCGAGTCGAAGCCGCGGCCCCAGGTGGAGAACCCGCCACCGCCACCGGACCGACCCGAGCCGTTGCCACCGGACAACACCGAGCCCCTGCCGGGCGAGGAGGACCCCGAGCCGGACCAGCTGGACTGGGCGGCCATCCTGCGGGTGGTGGCCATGGTGGCCGTTCCGCTGGCTGTGGTGGCCGGTCCGATCCTGGCCGTCGTGGGCCTGAAGCGGCGGCGGCGTCGCCGCCGGGCCGGACGTGGATCGGGACTGGACCGGATCGCCGGTGGCTGGGCGGAGCTGCTCGACCGCAGCCGTGACCTCGGGGTGCGTGCGCAGGTGCGGGCCACCCGTACCGAGAACGCTGCCCTGCTGGCCGAATCGGTCGGTGAGGACCAGCTCGACGGTCTGCGCGGGCTGGCCCAACGCGCCGACTGGGCTGCGTTCAGCGGAGTCGTGCCCGGCGAGGAGACGATCGAGCAGTACTGGCACGATGTCCGGGACAGCTCGGCAGCGGCCGCTCGGACCGTGCCGTGGTGGCGGCGTTGGTGGGCCGTGATCTCGCCCTGGTCGCTGATCCGGCCGTGGCGGGTGTCGTGACGTGAGTGTCACCGATGCCGTGGGTGTCGTGACGTGGACGCTTCGTGGGTCGGGCACACTACGATCGGACGAGCAGAGGGAAGGAGCAGGATGAGCCAGGACGCAGGGTTTCCCCCCGGGATCACCGCAGGGGACCTCGGACGGCGCGTCCTTGCGTCCGTCATCGACTCCGTACTGCTGGTCCTGGTCTCGGCCGGGGCTGCGGCTGCGTTCACGTTGATCCCGCGGACCGACCTGCGGATCGTGCTCGGGATCGTCGCCGGACTGATCTGGTTGGCCTGGGTCGCGGTGCTGGTGTGGTCGCAGGCGATCCGTGGTGCCAGCCCCGGGATGCGCGTGATGCGCCTCGAGGTGGTCGCGGTCGAGAACGGTCAGCCGATCGGTTGGGCCCGCGCGATCATCCGACTGCTGATCTTCGGCGCCCTGTCCGGCACGGTCGTCGGGCTGATCGTGATGCTCGTGCTGCTGGCGACCCATCCGCGGCGTCAGGGCTGGCACGACCTGGCTGCTCGAGCCGTGGTGATCAATGCCCGGGAGTCCGCCCCTGCTGCCGTCGAGCTGCCCCGCTCGGGTCAGCACGCGTCCCCGGAGCGTGCCGGTGGCGCCGGGACGGTCGGCCTGCCGCCGACATTGAGTGGCGCCAGCGCATCCTCGGCCGGTTCGGCGAACGCGCCGGTCACCGGGCCCGGGGCCTCGTCGTCCGCGGCGGACTCGTATCAGCAGGGCCAGTTCCACCAGGGCCAGTCCCCACAGGGCCAGTTCCAGCAGGGCACGTACCAGCAGTCGCCGTATCCGCAGGGCCAGCAGGTCCAGGAAGCGCAGGGTCAGTACCAGCAGTCCTCGTACCAGCAGGCCCCCCACAACGCTCCCCAGCAACAGGTCCAGCAGCAACAGGCGCCGCAGGGGATCGCGACGCCGAGCGGGCCCGCATCCGCCGACCCGGCGGCCACCTCGGCGCAGAACCCGTTCTATGCCGGTGGCGCCCCCCAGGACGAAGGGCCGATCGACTCCACCCGGCTGGTGCCGCGGGCCGGTGGGCACCAGCGTCGTCCCGACCAGGGATGGGCCGTGGTGCTGACCGACGGGCGTCAGGTGGACGTCGAATCGATGATCCTGATCGGGCGCAACCCCCAGCCACGGGTCGGTGAGGAATCGGCCGAGCTGGTCTCGATCGTCGACCAGTCCCGTACCGTCTCGAAGACCCACATCGCCGTCGGTGTCGATCCGAAGGGGATCTGGGTGATGGACCGTGGCTCCACCAACGGATCCGCCATCGCCACCAGCGCCGGCACCTTCGAGCCCTGCGCGGCCGGCGAGCGGGTCCGGGTCCGCGAGGGCCAGGTCGTCTCCTTCGGCGACCAGCGCCTCGAGATCCGCCGCTCCTACCCGAGCTGACCCCCACGCCCCGAACCCACCTACGCCCCCGAGCTCGTCGTGGGGCAAACCCCGCCGAGCGCACGGACCCGACGAACGCCCGACCCACAACCGTGGTCACGCTTGTAGGATCGCGTCCATGTCCGACTCCCCGCGACCAGAGGCGTCGCCGAGCCCTTC
>DVLP01000445.1 GCA_018715445.1 Candidatus Avipropionibacterium avicola
CCGTTCCCGTGCGGCAGGGCAACACCGTTGATACTGTGCAGAAATGTCTGACAGTGATACACCGACCCCCTCAGAAATCCAGCAGGATGCAGTAGAAACCCTCAGCCACGATGCGGGGCCGCCGGAGCCCCGGGAACCGTCGGAGAAGACCTCCTCCGGAGACATGAAAACGCCGGGCCTGCTCGGCGTCGTCGAGCGGATGGGCAACCTGCTGCCCAACCCCTTCTGGCTCTTCGTCTGTCTCGGCGGGGTCGTCCTCGTCCTCAGCTGGCTCGGCTCCCTCATCGGCATGGAGGCCACCGACCCGCAGACCGGCGACAAGGTCGAGGTCACCAACCTGCTCAGCGGCGACGGCCTCAAGGAGATCGTCACCGGTGCAGTCGACAACTTCACCGGCTTCCCGCCCCTCGGCGTCATCATCACCGTCATGCTGGGTGTCTCCGTGGCCGAGCACTCCGGACTCATCTCGGCTGCCGTCCGGTCCGTCGTCGCGAGGACCGGCCCCAAGACACTCACCTTCATCGTCGCGCTGACCGCCGTCACCGGTTCCGTCGCGTCCGACGCCATCTTCATCATCATGATCCCGCTCGGCGCGATGGCCTTCAACGCCCTCGGCCGCTCCCCCGTCGTCGGCGCGGTGGTCGCCTTCGCCGGCTCTGCAGCGGGCTTCGACGCCTCCCTGTTGCTCAACATCACCGATGTGCTGCTGTCCGGCATCTCGACCTCCGCCGCCCAGATCGTGGACGCGGACTACGAGGTCAACCCGCTGTCGAACTACTACTTCGTCATCGGCTCCTCGATCATCCTCGCCGGCATCATCACCGCGGTCACCGAGTTCTTCATGGACAAGAAGATCCACCAGATCGTCAACCACGACGAGGTCGACTACTCCACCGTCGCCTTCACCGACGATGACGGCAACGAGATCAAGGACCTCACCCTCCACCCTGGCGAGCAGCGGGCCCTCAAGCTCACCGGCATCGCCTTCGTGATCTGCATGGCTGCTTACTTTGCGCTGCTGTTCATCTCCGGCTCCCCGCTGCAGGGCGAGGGTGGGGAGGTCATGGACAGCCCCCTGATCACCAGCATCGCCGTGCCGATCGCCGTGATCTTCTTCATCCTCGGCGTGGTCTACGGTCTGTCCCGCAAGACCATCACGAAACCCGCCGACATCCCGCTGTTCATGGAGCGCGGCCTGGAGTCCATGCTCCCGATCCTCGTGCTCTTCTTCGTCGTCTCGCAGTTCGTCGCCTGGTTCACGGCGTCCAACATCGGTGTGTGGGTCTCAATCAAGGGCGCCGACCTGCTGGAGAGCTGGAACATGCCGACGGTGGTCCTGCTCGGCGGCTTCGTGGTCATGGTCGCCCTGATCAACATGCTCATCACCTCCGGTTCGGCGCAGTGGGCAATGATGGCGCCGATCGTCGTGCCGATGATGATGTACCTGGGTATATCCCCCGAAGTCACCCAGATGCTCTACCGCATCGGCGACTCCGCCACCGCGATCGTCACCCCGATGAACCCCTACTTCGCCATGGCTTTCGCCTTCGTGCTGCGGTACTACAAGAAGGCCGGGCTGGGCACCGTCATGTCGATGATGATCCCCTACTGCCTGGCCATCCTCGTCGGCTGGTTCCTGTTCTTCGTGCTCTGGTGGTCACTGGGGATCCCGCTGGGGCCGGGCGCTCCGATGGAGTACCCGGCGTAGGGGGTATCGGGCCTGGTCACACCAGCCGGTACTGCTGGCGTCCCTTCCGGTCACGCACGGCGACACCGGCGTTGCGGAGCTTCTCCAGTGCAGCCTCCGCTTCCCCGTCCTTCTTGTCTTTCAGGGCGCGTCGTCGGGTGCGGAGCAGATCATCGACCGCGGCGTCCTTGCGTCCGTCCCCGTCGACCCAGTCCGTGAAGTCGGGGGCGAAAGGGTCGGCGTCCACCAACGGCGGGTAGTCGTGCTCCTCGAGCGCGGCGCGCAACCCCGGGACCATCTCGTCCTCGATGCCACCGCGGTAGACCTCCGCGCCCCCGTCGAGCACCACGAGTTCCTTCTCTGACGCCACCACCAGGGTCATCTTCTCGCGGGAGAGGAACCTGTCATCGCCCTTGTGATGCAGCGTGATGCCCCAGTCGGCGACCTCGACCGCACCCGAATCGTCCATCCACGAGGTGCAGATGACGAAGCCGGCGATGGCGCCGAAGGCGACGAGGATCGGCAGAACCCAGGCCAATGCCAGCTGGTCGAGCGCGCGCAGCAGCAGCGGAGCACTGTCGAACATGTCGACGAGCCAGCTGACCAGCGGCCCGAGGAGGAATGCGAGGACCAATCCCACGACCGCGCCGGCAACGGTGAAGACCGGCCGGTACCAGGCGGGGATGGTGACGGTGGTGGGCTCGAACTTCTCAGGCATGGTCGGGTTCTTTCGGGTAGCCCGGTCGCAGGTAGCCCTGCGCGGTGCGTCGCACCTCGGGTGACGGATCGTGGCCGGGTTCGGCGTTGAGGTAGCAGGCGTCGACAACGGTCATCAGCCAGCCTGCGGTGTGGTCCGGGTCGAGGGTTGCGTCGACCTGACCTGCGTCAATGGCGCATTCAAGGAGATCAGTGAGCCCCCTGCGCTGGACGGCGGCGACCTTCTCGGACACGGCGACCAGTTCAGGATCGTGCCCCATCCGGCGCAGCGATTCGACGAGCATCCCCTGGGCGTAAGGATAGGCGGCGTCCTTCGAGAGTTCACTGAGGATGTCGAGGATGGACGCCAGG
>DVLP01000446.1 GCA_018715445.1 Candidatus Avipropionibacterium avicola
GGCCCATCCTCGTGCCGGCACACCGGCGACCGAAGCTGACCTGATCGATCTCGATGCCGTCGTCGGGGCGTACTACGACATCACGCCCGAGGCCGACAATCCCGACCAGCAAGTGGTCTTCGGCACCTCGGGTCATCGCGGGTCGTCGCTCGACGGTGCCTTCAACGACCTCCACATCGCGGCCACCACCCAGGCGATCGTGGAGTACCGGGCTTCGCAGGGCACCACCGGTCCGCTCTACCTCGGCAAGGACACCCACGCGCTGTCGGGCCCGGCCTGGGTCACCGCGATCGAGGTGCTGGCCGCCAATGACGTCCACGTCCGCACCGAGCCGGACAACGAGTTCACCCCGACCCCGGCTGTCTCCCGGGCGATCATCACCCACAACCGTGAGGCTTCCCAGGGCATCGCCGACGGGATCGTGGTGACCCCGTCACACAACCCGCCCCGCGATGGTGGCTTCAAGTACAACCCGCCCCACGGCGGGCCGGCCGACTCCGAGGCCACTCGCGTGATCGCGGCACGGGCCAACGAGCTGATGGCCGACCCCCGCCAGATCAAGCGGAGCTCGTACGACAGGGTCGCCTCCGGGATCGAGCGCTGGGACTTCACCGGCCGCTACTGCGAGGACCTGGCCTCAGTGCTCGAGCTCGACGCCGTACGGGAGCAGAAGATCAAGATCGGTGCCGATCCCCTCGGCGGCGCCAGCGTCGACTACTGGGGCTACATCGCTGACAACCTGGGCCTCAACCTGGAGGTCGTGAACCCGAAGGTCGATCCGCGCTGGTCGTTCATGACCCTCGACACCGACGGCAAGATCCGGATGGACTGCTCCTCCCCGGACGCGATGGCCTCGCTCATCACGATGAAGGACCACTACCAGATCGCCACCGGCAACGACGCCGACGCCGACCGCCACGGCATCGTCACCCCCGACGCCGGGCTGATGAACCCCAACCACTACCTGGCCGTCGCGATCCAGTACCTGTTCAGCCGCCGCGACTGGGGGGCCCGTGCCGCGGTCGGCAAGACCCTGGTGTCGTCCTCGATGATCGACCGCGTCTGCGCCGAGGCCGGTCTGCACCTGCTGGAGGTCCCGGTCGGCTTCAAGTGGTTCGTCCCGGGCCTGCAGTCCGGCGAGGTCGGCTTCGGCGGTGAGGAATCGGCCGGGGCGTCGTTCCTGGCCAAGGACGGATCGACCTGGACCACCGACAAGGACGGCATCCTGCTCGCGCTGCTGGCCGCCGAGATCCAGGCCGTACGGCATCGCTCCCCGTCCCAGCTGTACGCCGAGTTGACCCAGAAGCACGGCACCCCGGCGTACCGACGCATCGACGCCCCGGCCAATCGTGAGCAGAAGGCGAAGCTGGCCGCACTCTCCCCCGGCAATGTCGACGCCTCGGAGCTGGCCGGTGACCGGATCACCGGGATCCTCACCGAGGCACCCGGCAACGGAGCGGCCATCGGTGGGTTGAAGGTGACCACCGACCGCGCCTGGTTCGCGGCCCGCCCGTCCGGCACCGAGGACGTCTACAAGATCTATGCCGAGTCGTTCGACGGTTCGGACCACGTCGCCAAGGTCCTCGAGCAGGCCCAGGAACTCGTCGACCACGCCCTGACCGCCTGAGTGGTTCGACGGGGTGTGGGCACCCCATCCACGCACGTTGTTATAACAACATGTTGTAGGATCGTCGGGTGGCTGCCCAAGCCCCCTTGTACGCCCAGGTCGAGCAGTCCCTGCTCTCCCGGATCGGTGTCGACTGGTCCGCCGGCGACCGACTGCCCACCGAGGACGAGTTGATCCAGCAGTTCGGCGTCAGCCGGATCACCGTGCGTCGCGCCGTGCAGAACCTGGTCGCCCGGGGTCTGGTGGAGACCCGCCGGGGCCAGGGCACGTTCGTGGCCCGGACCAGCGTGCAGCAACCACTCGCGGCCCTGACCGGCTTCGTCGAGGACATGCAGGCCCACGGCATCCCGGCCCGTGCCCGCGTCCTGTCGGTCGAGGAGGTCGACGCCCCGGCGGAGGTCCGTGCCGCCCTGGAGCTGCCGCTCGGCGCCCGGGTGACCCACATCGAACGGGTCAGGCTGGCCCTCGGCGCCCCGATGTCGTTCGACTCGACCTATCTGCCCGTGGAACTCGGACGGCTGGTGGGCCAGGACGATCTCGAGAACGAGCAGATCTTCACCCTGCTGGAGGAACGGCACGACACTCCCCTGTTCGAGGCCTCCTATGCGATCCGCGCGATCAACGCGGACGAGCGGGTGGCCCGAGCCCTGGAGGTCCCCCTCGGCAGTGCCGTGCTGCAGATCGAGCGCATCACCGTGACCACGGACCAGCGTCCGGTCGACCACGAGTTCCTGCACTACCGCGGTGACGCGATCACCTTCACCACCCGCCTCCCGCGCCAGAGCGCGCAGGATCCCCGATGACGGCCAGTCTGTTCCTCGTGCTCTTCGTCGGCGCTCTCGCCGGAGCCGCGCTCGGAAGCGCCCTGGGCATGGCCGGCGGGATCTTCGTCGTCCCGCTGCTGACCCTGGTCGCCCACGTCCCGTTCCCGGCCGCGGTCGCGGTCAGTCTGGTCTCCGTCATCGCCTGCTCCTGTGCCAGCGGCCCGAAGTTCTTGGCGTCGGGCCTGACGAATCTGCGACTGGCCATCGTCCTCGAGGTCGCCACCACCCTCGGTGCCCTGGTCGGGGTGCTGATGACCGACACCGTCCCGGCTCGCGTGCTCTACGGGGTGTTCGCCGCTGTGCTGGTCGTCTCGGCGATCCAGATGGTCTCCGGTCGACGCCGGGCCGTTGCGAGCACAACGGGAGCACGATCCTCCCGCTTCGCCGGGTCCTTCGTCGACCACGACGGGCGCAGCGTCGACTACCACGCGGACCGGGTGCCGCTCGGGGCCGGGCTGATGTTCGGCGCCGGCACGCTCTCCGCGCTGCTGGGGATCGGCAGCGGCGTCCTCAAGATCCCCGCCATGGATGCCGCGATGCGACTGCCGATCAAGGTCTCCTCGGCCACGGCGAACCTGATGATCGGGGTGACCGCCTGTGGCGCGGCCGCCGCCCACCTGGTCGCCGGATCGCTCGACCTCGAGCTGGCCGTGCCCGTCGTGCTCGGCTCGGTGCTGGGCTCGGTGCTCGGCGCCAAGATGTTGGTCCGCGCCGCGGGCCCGGCCCTGCGCATCGTGTTCACCGTCGTGCTGGCGGTGCTGGCCGTGCCGATGACCGCCAACGCCCTCGGCCTGGGCGGGTGGATCGGCCGATGAGCCCTGTTGATGTCGCCACCCCGGACGGGGACGAGCACCTGGCCCGCCGCATCGCGACCGTGCTGCGCGGGGGCACCGCGCTCTCGGTCGTCCTGCTCTGCCTCGGCGCCGTCCTGGGCGCGCTGGACCTGTATCCCACCCTGACCCACGTCACACTGGTCGCCGGGTGCGGCGTCGTGGTGCTGACGCCGGTGCTGCGCATCGTCCTGATGGCCGGACACTTCGCCCGGCGGCGAATCTGGTGGCTCGCGGTGACCTCGGTGGCCGTACTCGCCCTGGTGGCAGCCAGCGCACTGGCCGGGTTGCTCCTGCCCGCCTGAGTGCAGCGACCTCAGAATCAGGCCGACCTCAGGTCGCGGCAGTGATCAGAAGTCGCCGGCCTCGGCGCGTGGGCCGCGTAGGACGGCGCTGAGCTGGCGGCTCTGCTCCTCGTCGAGGGCTCCCAGGCCGAACTCGGCCTCGGTGATGACCCGGGTGGCCTCGGCGAGCACCGTACGACCCTGATCGGTCAACCGGGCCAGAAAAGCCCGGCCGTCATCGGGATGCTGGACGCGATCGATCAGACCGGCATCGGCCAACCGTCGTACCAACGAGGTCACCGAGGTGGCATGGACCTGGAGTCGCTCGCCCAGCTTGCCCAGCGGCAGCTCTCCCCGCTTGGTGAACGACAGCAGCACCAGCACCTCGTACCGGGCGAAGGTCAGCGAGAACGGACGCAGCAGCTCGTCCAGCTCGGTGAGCACCAGCTGGTGCACCCGCATCAGCGAGGTCACCGCATGCATCCGTACGGCTTCGGGGTAGCGCTCGGCCCACCGGCGGGCCGCTTCGTCGATCGGGTCGAACGGGAGGGGGCGACGCTGGGAGCTCACGTGCCGTCTCCCCGCGGTACGCGCATCGCCCCGGCACCACGCAACCCGGCCCGCTGGATCACCCGCTGGATCGTCAGGTCACGTTCATCGGGGCGGCCGACGAAACGGATGTCTCGCAATCCCTGGTCCTGGGCAGCCGACTCGAACACGAAGTGACCGTAGCCGAAGATCCTGCCGATCAACGGCTTGTGCACCGCGATGTCGAGGATCCGCTGCATCGGCATGGTCGCCAGGTGCTGGTTGAAGATCCCGTGCACGCGATAGACCCGCATGTTGGTGATGACGAAGCGATCCATGTGAGTGGCCAGGATCCGGTACCACGCATGGCTCACGATCAACGCAGCCACCGCCAGCGGCACCCAGAAGTAGTGCAGGTCGATGAAGAACAGCAGCACCAGCACCACAGCGGCCAGCACCAGCTCGAGGTAGGCGCCCAGATTGGCCATCCAGTGCCGGCGCACCTCGTCGATGATGATCTCACCCTCCTCGGCGATCAGGTGCCGGGTGACCCGAGGATCCATGGCGCCTACTTCGCCAAGCTGGCCAGGAAGGTGAACAACGACTCCACCGCCCCCACCACGGCGTCGACCGCGCCGCGCACGGCGGCGGCAGCGTCCTCGGGCCGGGAGAACAGGTAGAACAGGCAGAAGAGCACGACAACGATCACGATGATCTTCTTCACGTACTTCATCTGCCGTCCTTCGTCTGCTGACACGCTGCCGTCTGCTGACACGATGCTGGCCAGTCTTCGACCACTGTCTACCGCACCGGTGCGCAGCGTCCACGTCGCCACGCCGGGGGCCGCCGACATGACCATGGGGCCGGATCGGTCACACCGCGGTCAGCACCAGGGCATCGCCCTGTCCCCCGCCGCCACACAGTGCGGCCACCGCCGTACCGGATCCGCGCCCGGCGAGCTGCTGGGCCAGGTGCAGCACCAGGCGCGCCCCCGACATCCCGATCGGGTGCCCCAGGGCGATCGCGCCACCGTGGACGTTGACCCGCTGCTCCATCTGCTCCGCGTCCAGGCCCAGGACTCGGGCACTGGCCAGCACCACCGCGGCAAAGGCCTCGTTGATCTCGATCAGGTCGAGGCGATCGACACCGATGCCCTGACGCTGGCAGGCCCGCTCGATGGCCCGGGCCGGCTGCAGTTGCAGGGAGGAGTCGGGTCCGGCGACCTGGGCCCAGGCACCGATCCGGGCCAGCGGGGTCAGTCCCAGCTCGACCGCCAGGGAATCACGGGCCACCACGACGGCGGCAGCACCGTCGGAGATCGGGCTCGAGGTCGCAGCCGTGATTGTGCCGTCCGGCGCGAAAGCCGGACGCAACCGGGCCAGGGACTCGGCGGTCGAGTCGGCACGGATGCCCTCGTCGGTCGCGATCCGTACCGGGTCACCCTTGCGCTGCGGGACCTCGACCGGCACGATCTCCTCGCCCAGCACGCCCTCGGCGTGCGCCCGGGCGGCCAGCCGGTGGGAGCGGACGGCGAAGGCGTCCTGCTCAGCACGGGAGACCGCGAGGTCGCCGTGGTTGCAGGACTCGGTGAGCGCCCCCATCGACTGCTCGGTGAAGGCGTCGGACAAGCCGTCGTGGGCCATGTGATCGAGCAGGGTCAGGTCGCCGTACGTGCTCGGGCGTCGCGACCCCGGCAACAGGTGGGGCGCCCGACTCATCGACTCCATCCCGCCGGCGACCACCACATCGGCCTCACCGCAACGGATCAGTTGGTCGGCCTGGGCGATCGCCGCCAGTCCGGAGAGGCAGACCTTGTTGACCGTCACCGCCGGGACGTCCATCGAGATCCCACCCAGCACGGCCGCCTGCCGGGCCGGTAGCTGACCGGCCCCGGCCTGCAGCACCTGGCCGAGGACGACCGCGTCCACCCGCTCGGCCTCGAGGCCGGAACGGTCGAGGGCGCCGGCGATCGCGGCTCCACCCAGCTCCACTGCGGTCAGACCGGCCAGTTGGCCCAGCAGTCGTCCCATCGGCGTGCGTGCCCCGCCCACGATCACCGCGCCCGATCCGTCTCGTCCACTCATGGTGTCCATCATGCCTTCCGGGGCTGACTACTCTTGTCCTGAACCTCCCGCGATCCCGCGTGGGTGTGGACAGGAGTGAACCGAGTGACCCAGGACAACGGGCTGAACCTCTTCGAGGACAACGCCTCGGCAGCCGGTGCGTTTCCCCGCGCCGCCGTCGGTGGCTACCAGCGGCAGGCAGTGGACGAATACCTGCGTCACATCGAGCGGCAGCTCAGCCAGCAGCGTCAGCGGACCCGCGACCTGGAGGCCGAGGTCCTGCGGCTGGAACGTGAACTCGCCGCCCGCCCCGTCGGTCGCGACGACATCGACTTCGCCGACCTCGGCGGTCACAGCGGACAGATCATGGGCCTGGCCCGCAGTCAGGCCCGCGAGATCGTCGATGCCGGACGCACCGAGGCCGCCCAACTGCGTGACCGTACGACCCGGGAGATGGCCGAGCTGCGCCAGCGCTCCGAGTCCGAGGCGGCCGAGGCGCGCCACGCTGCGCTCGAGGAGGCCCGGACCGTACGGGAGCGGATCGTCGCCGAGACCAGCCGGGTCGTCCAGGACGCCCAGAGCCAGGCCGAGGCGCTGGTCGCTGCCGCCCACCGCGAGGCCGAGACCGTACGGCTTCGCACCCGGGCCGAGGCCGCCGACACCGTCGAGCAGGCCCGGCTGGCCGCCGAGCAGAAGGTGGCCCAGGCCGAGCGCACCGCCGCCGAGTTGCAGGCCCGTAGCACCGCCGATCGTGAGCAGACCTTGCAGGCGATGGAGCAGGACCGACAGGGCCACGCCGAGCGCACCACGGCGATGCTCGAGGAGGCCAGCCGTCACGCCGAGCAGGCCCAGGCCCAGCTGGCCGAGGACATCCAGGCTGCCGCCCGGATCAGGGCCGAGGCGGTCCAGGAAGCGGAGGCCTTGAAGACCGCCAGCCTGCGCGAGACCGAGGACAAGGTCGCCACCGCCCATCACCAGGCCGCCCTGCGCCACCAGGCCAACCAGGAGCAGCACGAGCGTCGCCAGGCCGACCTGGAGCGTGAGATCGCCGTGCTGGAGCAGCGCCGTGCCGAGTTGGTCGGTCACCTCAGCGCGATGGCCGACAACGTCCGGGCCTCCTTGACGCCGCGGACCGACAGCGAGGATCTGACCCAGATCCAGCAGGCTGTGCCGGCGGAGGAGCCTCCCGCGCCGGCCGTGGAGGAACCCGTACCGACCCCGGAGGAACCCGTACCGGCCGAGGATGTGGCGCCCGAGCCCGTCACGGTGGACAATCACGATGACAACGCCAATGCTCCCACCGCGGTGATGCCCGCCGTCACCGACGAGCCCCCTGCCTCCCAGGAGTCCTAGTGACACCCTCGTCGCCGACCGAGCCGGAACCCACCTCCGCTTCCGCTTCCGACGGCGACGCCGACGCGCAGGACACAGCGTCGGAACCCGCGGCCCCGCGTCGTGGGTCGCACCCGTTGGGCAGCCGGGTCCACCCCGGCCCGCGACGCACGGTGCTGCTGCAGCAGCGGTCCCCGTTGGCCATCGGCTTCATGTTCACCGTCGGCGCGCTGATCGCGATCGCGCTGGCCCAGACCGCCCTGGTCGCGCAGCACATCCTGATCGTGATCATGTTGGCGCTGTTCCTCGCGCTGGGGCTCAACCCCGTCGTCACCTGGCTGATCAGCAAGGGCCTGCCCCGCGGCGCCGCCGTGGTGACGGTCGTGTTCGGTGCACTGGCGGTGTTCGCCCTGGCGCTGTGGGCGATCATCCCGGTCGTGATCCGCCAGCTCACCACGCTGGTCACCGACGGACCGGTGCTGTTGCAACAGACCCGCAACCATCCGTGGATCCGCGACCTCGACGAGCGGTTCGACGTGATCTCCCGGCTGGTCGCCGCGCTGAGTGACCCGAACCTGGCGAACCAGCTCTTCGGCGGTGTCCTCGGCGCCGGTCAGGTCGTGGTCGG